>CAZBCB010000007.1:0-19195 GCA_964489905.1 uncultured Bacteroidales bacterium | reverse complement strand
ATCTTAAACCCAAAGATCAGGTGGTAGGAATTAACGGGAAATCATTCATATATTATGATGAATATCAGGCAATTATTGACACTTTGAAGCCGGGAGTTGTGCATCTTGAATTAATAAGAGATGGCAAAAGAAAAACAGTAACTGCACAGCTAAATCAGAATAAAAAACTTGAGATATTTAATTTTATTCCTGATCTGGAAGACCTGGAAAAATTAGGCTTTTATCAGTTAGAAACCAATTCATTTACCTTTTTGCAGGCCATTCCTGCAGGTTTCAATCTTGCCAGGGAAAAACTTGCATTTTATATCAAGCAGTTTAAATTGATTTTCGATTTTAAAACCGGTGCTTATAAAGGATTAGGAGGATTTGGCACAATCGGGGGTTTGTTTCCTAAAACATGGAGCTGGAAAATATTCTGGGAAATTACTGCATTTTTGTCGCTTATACTGGCATTTATGAATGTATTACCCATACCGGCTCTTGATGGCGGGCATGTTATTTTTTTAATTTATGAAATGATCACCGGCCGAAAACCCAGTGAGAAATTTCTTGAATATGCCCAGATAGCCGGAATGGTATTGATTTTATCGTTGCTGGTTTTTGCAAACCTTAATGATATTTTACGTTGGATAAGTTCTAAATAAATATTTTTTAAATACGGTTCAATCAATTAATAATTACTATTTTTACAATATAAAAAATTTTGGTCATGAATGCTTATCACTTGTTGTTTTCCCTGGGCCCTACAGAAATAATATTAATAATTGCAGTAGTCTTGTTAATGTTTGGAGGGAGAAAAATACCTGAGCTTATGAGGGGATTGGGACAGGGTATGCGAGAATTTAAGAAAGCCTCAAGAGGCGAAGAGAATATTGAAAATGAAAAGACATCAGAAAACACAAATAAAAAATAGCTTTAACTGAAATAATTTTACCTGTCATGCTTTAACATGACAGGTTTTTTTATGTTTGTTTCAATTTAATGAGGATAATGATGTATAAAAAAAAAGGATATTTAAAGGTTTTGCTTATACCGTTGCTTTTCATCATTATCATGGGGTTTGTTACAGGTAATTCTGCCCTACGGAGGACTCATTTTTTAAAAAATGTTATTTCAGATTCCATTCCACGATATCCTGATTTATATTATGAATTTAAAATATCCGAACTTAATAAATTATCCCCCATCGAACTTGATTATAATAATTATGTCAGGGAATATATTGAGATATATTCAATAAAACGCCGTCAGGAATTAGCCCGTATAATCGGTTTATCAAGGTTATATTTCCCGATTTTTGAAGAAGCCCTTGACCGGAATTCACTGCCTTTGGAATTAAAGTATGTGACAGTAATAGAGTCAGGGCTGGTACCTACAGCTGTATCAAAATCAGGTGCAGTAGGCTTATGGCAGTTTCTTATGGGGACAGGAAAGATGTTTGATCTGACAATTAATTCCTATATTGATGAACGTTGTGATCCCTATAAGTCAACTGAAGCAGCATGTAAATATCTTAAATATCTGTATAATACGTTTAACGACTGGAAGCTTGTATTATCATCATATAATGGTGGTCCGGGCGAAACACGTAAAGCCATTGAAAGAGCAGGGGGCGAGACAGATTACTGGAAACTAAGGCCTTATCTTTCAGAGCAGGCAAAAAATTATGTACCCGCATTTGTTGCTATTGCTTACCTTATGACTTATTATCCTGATCATAATATTAAACCTGTTGAACCTGTTTATAATTATAATAAAATAGATACTCTTTACCTGAATTATCCGGTTTCTTTCAGGCAGATATCAGATTTAATTGATATTACGTTGGAACATATAAGATTTCTTAATCCGGCTTATAAAAGAGATTATATACCCGAGCTTAAATATCCAGCTTTACTGGTTTTACCGGCCGATAAGGTGATTCAATACTTGAAAAATGAAACGTATATTCTGGGCTCTTTTCATGAACCGGTTGATTACAATTTACTTTTAAAAAATGCCGGCAATACCGATAATAAGGTTAAAATTGTTCATATTGTACAAAAAGGTGAATTCCTTCATAAAATAGCGCTGCAATATGGTTGTACCATAGAGAATATCAGGGCATGGAATAATTTGCAGGATTTGTCGGCATATCCGGGTCAGCAGTTAATAATATGGGTTGATAAAGAATATCAGAAAAAATAAAACATACTTTGCCTTTATGGTTTTTTATCATGAAAATACTAAACTGCATATTATGATGAAAAAAACATTTAACATATTTTTATTGTTTTCGGTTTTGATGTTATCATGCCAAACCGATACTAAACCACTGTTACCTGAAGTAATCGGAAAACAAGGGGAGGTTGCCATTGTTATCAATAAAGCTGAATGGGATACAAAAGTCGGAGAAACATACCGGATGGTTTTCAGTGCACCTTTTGAAATGTTACCACAATATGAACCTGTTTTTAATGTCTTTCAGGTTCCTTATGATGCTTTTAATGAACTGTTTATAAGGCACCGGAATGTGATTTTTACACAAATTTCGCCTAAATATTCCCAATCGAAATTTTTAATTGAACGCGACCGTTATGCCCGGCAACAGGTGTTCATCTATCTTCAGGCTCCTGATGACAGTGCTTTTGTCAGGCTGCTAAGAAACAACGGTAATAAAATTATTAATTATCTCAACCGTGCAGAAAGAGAACGTATTTTGAATTTGCACCTGAGAAATCTGGATTCAAGGATACAGGAAAGAATCATTAAGAAGCACAATGTTTCACTTGTGATACCTAAAGGATATAAAATTGAAAGAGACTCGGCCGACTTTACATGGGTAAATCAGGAAATTGGCGATATTATTCAGGGTATTATGATTTATCATTATCCGTTTCACGATTCAACCGATTTCAGACTAAAACAACTTATTGCCATGCGCGATAAGTTTGTCAAAAAATATATGCCTGGTGAAATTGAGGGTTCATATATGACGACCGAAAAAATGATTGAACCTTTATACAAGGAATACCTGTTTAAAGGTAAAAGGTATGTTGTTGAAATACGTGGATTATGGAAAGTAGAAAAGGGCATTTCAATGGGAGGCCCTTTTATAAGCCTGTCAACACTTGATTCAAAAAACCAACGGATTCTCACCATAGAAGGTTTTGTTTACGCTGCAGGACATAATAAACGAAATTATATTCAGCAGTTGGAAACTATTTTATATAGTATGACAATACCGGACTAATGCAGGAATAAAAATTTCTGTTAATAAATGCCTGTATAATAATAATAATAATAATAATAACCAATTCTGATATTTAATTTCAACTTCGTCAATTGAAAGAATCAATTGACGAATCGACTTACAATATCGAATCATTCTGAAGTTTCGGAATGAAAGATTTTGATAAGTCGGCATTTCCTCGGTTAGTCAACAGTATCAATATGTTTAAATATTTATTGTGTTTCTATTGACTAATACCGGTTAATATTTTTAATTAGGCTAAATTATTATCTTTACACCTTTCAATTTTTTTTAGTAAGAAAATGTAAATTATTCGGGATGAAAGCTGATAAAATTGTTTTGGGTATTACACAAGGTGATATAAACGGCATAGGATATGAAGTAATTATAAAGGCTCTATCTGATAGCAGGATATTTGATTTTTGCATACCTGTGGTTTACGGGTCTCCCAAAGTTGCAGCATACCACCGTAAGACACTGAACCTTGAAAATTTCAGTTTTCACACTATTCGCAATATTGATGAAGCGAGTCCGCGAAAAGCAAATATTATTAATTGCACTGATGATTCAGTAAGGGTTGAGCTTGGAAAAATGACTCCGGTAGCCGGTGACGCTGCATACAGGGCATTAGAGGTTGCAATAAGTGATCTGGCAGATAAAAAGTTAGATGTTATTGTTACTGCGCCCATAAATAAAGCCAATATACAATCTGATAAATTTCACTTTGCCGGCCATACTGAATTTTTTGAATCAAGATTTGGCACCGGAGGTGTCCTTATGCTCATGATCAATGAATTGTTTAAAGTGGGGGTGGTTACCACTCATATACCCGTCAGCAAGATTTCGGAATATATTACAAAAGATTCAGTATTGAATAAGATTCGAATTCTTAACCGTTCATTGCTTGTTGATTTCAGAATTACAAGTCCGCGTATTGCAGTACTCGGATTAAATCCTCACGCGAGTGATAACGGGCTTATCGGAGATGAAGAAGCTAAGGAAATTATTCCTGCCATTGAATCGGCCCGGATGGAGGATATTCTTGCCTTCGGGCCATTTGCTGCTGATGGATTTTTTGGTGCCGGTATGTATAAAAAGTTTGATGCTATTCTTGCCATGTATCACGACCAGGGTTTAATTCCCTTTAAAGCACTTACCAATGAAGGAGGAGTAAATTATACAGCCGGATTATCAATTGTTCGTACATCTCCGGCACACGGAACGGCTTATGAAATTGCGGGTAAAGGTGAAGCCTCTGCCGATTCTTTCAGACAGGCCATATATCTTGCCTGTGATATTTACAGAAACAGAAGGGATTATAGTGAGATTTCAGCAAATCCCCTCAGGCAGGTGGATATATCAGAAATTGAAAATTAAAATCCGTATTGATTTTAGGATATTTATGATAAATAATTATTAATTATTTCTTGTTATATTCAAAACATGTTTGATTATATATCGGGTAAATTAATAGAAAAAAATCCGGCATATTGTGTTATAGAAGCAGGAAATATAGGATATTTTATTAATATATCTCTTACAACCTACGGCCAGATAAACCAGTTTAACGAATGCAAACTCTATCTGCATCAGATTATCCGTGAAGACTTACATGCATTATATGGTTTTTTTACATTGCCCGAAAGAGAAATTTTCAGGCAGCTGATATCTGTTTCAGGCATTGGTGCCAATACCGCCCGTATGATTCTTTCATCGCTTAAGCCAGAAGAGGTGCGCAATATTATTGCCACCGGTAATGTGAATGTGTTGCAGAGTATTAAAGGCATAGGCCTGAAAACTGCTCAGCGAATAATAGTTGAACTAAGGGATAAAGTAGGCAAGGGAATAGCTTTGGATGAAAATATTTTGATTCAAAACAATACAATTAAAGAAGAAGCGTTATCTGCATTGGTAATGTTAGGTTTTACAAAAAATGCTGTTGAAAAAGTGGTAAACAACATTTTGTTATCGGATAAAACAATTACACTTGAAGAATTAATTAAAAAAGCATTAAAGCAGTTATAACTTTTTAAAATTTCAGGGTTTGTTTTACAGCGAAAAAAGAAATACAGTAATAGATGGCAGTTTATTAAAGCTTCTGGTTTTTCACTGTATTGGCTTACTTTTTTTATGCGGATATCGTTTATCAGGCCAGTCTTCAGGGAACAGTGGAGATACAATCAAACTGCAATATCCGTTTAATGATGAAATAAGATACCCTTTTTCCAATTCAGGAGTAAGGTCACCATTGTATCTTGGTAATCCGTCTAATATAGAATCAAAAGTGGTTTATGACCCCGAGACCAACCAGTATGTTTTTTCCGAAACAGTTGGCCGCATGAATTACAGGCCTCCGGTTTCAATGAATATGAAAGAGTATCTCGATTATGATAATAAAACATCAATCAGCGATTACTGGTTACAGAAGGCCGGGGAGACAAAAACACCCCAGACATCGCCTTTACTTGCCAACTTTCAGTTAGGAGAATCATTTGATAAAATTTTCGGTACAGATGCTATTTCTATTGTTCCCCAGGGATCGGCCGAACTGGTATTTGGATACAATATTTCAAAAACACAAAATCCGGCAATACCTGTGCGTAACAGAACAGTTGGTGCATTTGTTTTTAAAGAAAAGATACAGATGAATGTCACCGGTTCAATTGGTGATAAAATGCAGGTAGGAATTAATTATAATACTGAGGCTACTTTTGATTTTGAGAATAAAACAAAGCTTGAATATACGGGGAAGGAAGATGAAATTATTAAAAAAATAGAAGCAGGAAATGTTTCATTCAATGTGCCGGGAACATTAATTACCGGAAGTCAGAGTTTATTTGGTTTTAAAACCGACTTACAGTTTGGTAAATTGTTTGTCAGCAGTGTTTTGAGTTATCAGAAAGGACAATCTCAGGTTGTGGAAGTAAAGGGAGGTGCCCAGATAAGTGAGTTTGAGATCAATATTGATGAATATGATGCCAACAGGCATTTCTTTCTGTCACATTTTTTCAGGGACAATTATAATGAATGGCTTAAAACATTGCCCTATGTAAGTTCAGGTGTGCGGATTGAGCAAATTGAAGTGTGGATAACAAATAAAACAAGTGAATTCGACAAGGATAACCGTAATATTCTGGCATTAATGGACCTGGGTGAGGGGTATGGGCCTGATATGAATCCTAATTTTTTTGGTGACGCGGGTTTTATTCAGGCACAATCAGACATAAACGGAGCTGTCAGTAATGATTTAAATAACCTTTACAATACAATAACAGGCCAGTATTCCGGCATTCGCAATTTTTCGGATATAGCCGGTATATTGCAGCCTCTGGAATCTGCTTATAATTTTTACAGTGGCAGAGATTATGAAAAAATTGAAAATGCCAGAAAACTCTCTGAAAGGGAATATACAGTTAACAGAGAGCTTGGCTATATATCTCTTAATACATCCCTTCGTTCGGATGAAATATTGGCTGTTGCTTATGTATATACCTATAGGGGACAGACATACAGGGTTGGCGAATTGTCTACTGATGGCGTAAGTGCTCCGAAAACACTGGTAGTTAAATTAATAAAAGGAACGAATCTGACTCCTAAGATAGGCACCTGGGACCTGATGATGAAAAATGTTTATGCACTTGGAGCATATCAGGTTTCTCAAAAGGATTTTGTGCTTGATGTCCTTTACCGTAAGGATGAAACGGGAGTTCCTGTAAATTATATTTCGGAAAGCGGAGCAGATCCGGCCTTTAATAACCAGATTTTATTGAAAGTGCTTGATCTGGATCACCTTGACGGACTAAATGAGCCAAATCCTGATGGCCGGTTTGACTTTATTGAAGGGACAACGATTATTTCCAAAGATGGAAGAATTTTCTTCCCGTTGCTTGAGCCATTCGGGTCAGATTTAAGAAAAAAGATCACCGGAGGTGATCCAGGTAAAAATAAAATTGCCGATAAATATGTATTTGAAGAGCTTTATGATTCCACACAAACAAAAGCACGATTAATTGCACGTAAAAACAAGTTTTTCCTTGCCGGTACCTATCAGTCAGCAATCAGTTCGGAAATCCAGCTTAATGCCATGAACGTCCCTCGCGGGTCGGTTAAGGTTTCGGCCGGTGGCATTCCTTTGGTTGAAGGGCAGGATTATAGTGTTGACTATACACTGGGAAGAGTTAAAATTCTAAATCAGGGTTACCTTGAATCGGGCACCCCTCTCAGGGTTTCTCTTGAAAATAATGCTTTATATAATTTACAAACCAAGACACTGGTTGGAACGCATCTTGATTACAAATTTTCTGATAATTTCACGATTGGCGGTACTTTGATGCATTTAACAGAGCGCCCGCTCACACAGAAAGTCAATATGGGAGATGAACCTATTTCAAATACCATCTGGGGGCTTAATGCAAATTACCGCACAGAATCGAGGCTGCTTACAAAGTTAATTGATAAACTTCCGTTGATTGAAACCAAAGAAACATCTTCTATTGCGCTTGACGGGGAATTTGCGCATCTGATACCCGGTCAGGCAAAAATTACCGGTAAAGGCGGTGTCGCTTATATTGATGATTTTGAAGGTACAGAAACTACTATTGAACTGAAGAATTATACAGCATGGCATCTGGCCAGTGCCCCACGCCGCATTCCCGGTTCAACTTTATTAAATAATCTCGCATACGGATATGACCGTGCTCTGCTTTCATGGTATTACATCGACCAGCTTTTTACTGAAAAATCTTATCTGACACCCAATAATATTAATCCCAAAGAAACTCAGGATGATCCTTATACAAGAGAAGTACTGGAAACCGAAATATATAAAAACAGGGAAAGCGGTACAGGGATGAAAAACCCGCTCTCAGTGCTGAATCTGGCTTATTACCCCGATGAAAGAGGCCCATACAATTTTTCCCTCAGTCTTACACCTGAAGGAAAGCTGACTAATCCTGCACGCAAGTGGGGAGGTATTATGCGTTCAATTCAGGTAACTGACTTTGAGAATGCCAATGTGGAATATATCGAATTCTGGCTCATGGACCCGTTTATTAAAGATTCAACACATCAGGGAGGGGATTTGTATTTTAACCTTGGAGAAATCTCAGAGGATATTCTGAAAGATTCACGGAAAATGTTTGAAAATGGTCTGCCTCCTACTGATGAGATTACACTTGTTGATACCACGGTTTGGGGCAGGGTACCTAATACCCAAAACATTGTAAATGCTTTTGATGCTGATGCTGATCACCGGAAAAGACAGGATATTGGATTTGACGGATTGAATTCTGATGAAGAAAGGACTTTCTTCCAGGATTCATATCTCTCTCAGTTATCTGTTGGCTCGCCTGCATGGGAAGCCGCTAATACCGATCCGGCAAATGATGATTTCCGGCATTTCTTAGACCCATATTACGATGATAATGATGCCGGCGTTATTGAGCGCTATAAGCGCTTTAATAACCCGGAAGGAAATTCACCTGCAACTGAGAAAAGCGGGGGAGAATATGCTGCAGCTACTACCCTCCCTAATACTGAAGATATCAATAATGATAATACATTAAATGAAAATGAATCCTACTTTGAGTATCATGTTGAGCTGAAACCGGAAAAAATGAATTTTGAAAACAAATATATTACGGATATTATTCAGGGGAAAAATGCGAAATGGTATTTGTTCAGAATTCCCATCAGCGAATATGAAAGTAAAATTGGCAATATTGAGGATTTCAAGTCAATCAGGTTTATGAGGCTTTATCTCACCGGTTTCAGCGAACCTGTCATCCTGCGCTTTGCCGAATTACATTTTGTAAGAGCCGAATGGAGAAAATTACAATATGATATTTCTCAGGCAAGCCCATCAATTAATGTGCAAAATAAAGGGAGTGTCTTTGATGTTGCTGCGGTTAATATTGAAGAAAGCTCAAAAAAATATCCGGTTAATTATGTATTACCTCCTGGCATTACACGCGTAATTGACCCAAGCCAGGCCTTGCTCACTCAATTAAACGAACAGGCTATATTACTTAAGGTTAAAAACCTTACTGATGGCGATGCACGTGCTGTCTTTAAAAATACAGACTTAGACCTAAGGCAGTACAAAAAGTTAAGAATGTTTGTCCATGCTGAAGCTTTGCCGGATGAAATGCTGAATGATTATGAAATGAGCGCATTTATCAGAATTGGTTCTGACCAGCTTGATAACTATTATGAATATGAGGTTCCATTGAAACTTACACCTCACCGTACAAATTATAATAATGAATCTGATGCCGACCGTGAAATAGTTTGGCCTGATGAAAACCTTATTGAAATAGACCTTGATGACCTTGTAGATATTAAAAAGGAACGTGATCAGGCTGAACGTGATGATCCTTTCATTTACAGCAAAACAAAAACTTATAAGAAAAATAAAGGCAAGAATACAATAAAGGTAAAAGGTACACCGAACCTGAGCAACATCCGTACAATAATACTTGGAATAAAAAACCCTGCACAGGCTGATAATCAATATCAGGATGATGGTCTTTCAAAGTCAGCTGAAATATGGTTTAACGAACTGAGGCTGACCGATTTTAATAATCGTGGCGGATGGGCTGCCAATGCAAGGATGCAGACAAAACTGGCTGACCTGGGCACTGTATCCGTGGCCGGTGCTACATCAAAGCCCGGATTTGGCAGCATAGAACAAAAAGTTGATCAGCGAAGCCATGAAGAAACAAATCAATATGATCTTTCAACGAATATTGAACTGGGAAAATTATTCCCCGAAAAATCAAAGGTTACTATTCCCTTGTTTATTGGATTATCTAATACAACCATCAATCCTGAATATTATCCCCGGGAACCTGACAGACTGCTTAGCGATGTTCTGAGAGAGGCCCGTTCAGATGAAGAACGGAGAAGGATAAAAGAAATTTCGCAGGATTTTACCCAACGTAATAGTGTTAACCTTACAAATATCAGAATTAACAAGGATTTTAAAAAGTGGCGGATTTTTTCACCGGCCAATTTCTCTTTAAGCACAGCTTATAGCGAAACACATGCCAGAAGCTACAAAGTTGAAAGAAATAATATTATTCAGTATAAAGCAGGGTTTAATTACGTTTATAATGCCCGCACCAAAGCAATTACGCCATTTTCTAAATCAAAATCATTAAAATCGCCTTATTTCAGAATTATCAAAGATTTTAACTTTACGCCATTCCCTAACAGGATAACTTTCAGGACCAATTTTGATCGTAACTACAATGAAATTAAACTCAGAAATGTTTACCAGGACAGGGATATAAAAATTGATTCAACGGTAACTAAAGACTTTTTATGGGATAAATATTTCGACCTTGCATGGGATCTTACACGATCACTCAAATTTGATTTTTCAATTACCAACAGCTCAAGAATTGATGAGATGCAGGGCGCCTATGATTATTTCAGGGAAGGCGATCATGAGGAATGGTCGAAATCAGTCTGGAACAGTATTTCAAACGGAGGAAGCCCGCTTACATATAATCATAGCTTTAATGCCACCTACAACGTGCCTATCAATAAAATTCCGCTGTTTAACTGGACTACCCTGTCTTTACGTTATAATTCAACCTATCGTTGGGACAGAGGACCGGTATTTCTGGATATTGGAAATGGAATAAGCAATTCAAACACATATCAGGTTAACGGGCAGCTTAATTTCAGTACACTGTATTCAAAGTCAAAATACCTGAAAAAACTTGATACCAAATATAACCCCAACCGAAAGCCACAGGAGTCAGAAAAAAGGTATAAAACAATTGAATTCCGTAAAGAAGATGTGATTTTAAAGGCAGAAACACCGAAAAGAATCAGCCATAAGTTAAAAACACAAAATGTTACGGTTAAAATTGTTGACCGCCAGGGCGCAGAAGTAATAGCAAACGTGGAAGTTATTGATGAAAACCGGATTGCGGTTACTTCTGACTCAAATTATACAGGGCTAACAGTAATTATAGAAGGTAAGATTGAAGCCGGTATGAATCCGCTGGTTTTTATCGGAGAAAATTCAATCCGGTTCCTTACCGGTTTGAAGAATGTTTCGATTTCATATTCAAATACTGCTGCTACTAAGGTACTCGGATATCTGCCTGATTCAAGAAGATTTGGTTTCGCAAAAGACGAAAGATATTCCGGTGCTCCGGGATGGCCTTTTCTGCTGGGATACCAGGATGAAGACATTATCAAGGATTTTGCTGTTAACGGTTGGCTGACCACAGACTCAACTTTCAGCAATCCTTATACCATGACGAAAAATGAAAATGTTAATATTCGTGGAACGTTTGAGCCTTTCAGGGGTTTCAGAATTGAACTCTCCACCTTACGTACTTATACCGAGCAAATGAGTGAATACTTTATATACGATGGCGTTTCAAAATATGGTGGTTTCAGCTTTGAAAACCGTTTGAGAACCGGAAGTTTTTCAATATCCATTATTAGCATTGGAACGGCTTTTGAGAAACTTACCAGTGATAATAAATATGCTTCGGTATATTTTGAAAAAATGAAAGAATACCGGCAAATAATTTCGGCCAGATTATACAGGAGGAGGCTTGATGCGAGTTCATCCGCTTACCGGGGGTTAATTCAACAACCAGTTGAACCGGGTTATGCCGATGGATATGGCTCCACATCACCTGAAGTATTGGTACCCTCATTTATAGCCGCATATACTGGCAGAAATCCCAATGCAGTCAGCCTTGATCCCTTCCCCGGATATTTCGCAATGATGCCCAACTGGAGATTATCTATTGATGGCCTCACTAATTTCAAAACATTGAAAAAATGGTTCAAATCAGCGAATATTACTCATTCTTATAAATCAACCTATAATGTTAACTCTTTTACAACGAATTTCCTGTTTGAACCTGATGAAAACGGGCTGAGTATTATTCGCGACTACCAGCAAAACTTTATTCCTGCATTGCTTTTCAATGCTGTTTCAATAACCGAGCAAATCAGTCCGCTGATTGGCATTGATGTTACATGGATAAACAGCCTGATTACACGGTTTGAAATTAAAAAATCACGGACACTTGCACTTAGCCTGTCAAATAACCAGATCACCGAATCGCGCAATAATGAATTTGTTGTTGGAAGTGGATATCGCTTTAAGGAAGTTCCGCTAAAAATCGGCCAGCGAGCTTTTGAAAGTGATTTAAATGTACGTTTTGATTTGTCAGTGCGTGATAATAAAACAGTTATCAGGTATCTTGTTGAAACATCTGATCTGGAAAACAAGCCCGAGGCCACTACCGGACAACGGGTTTTTGATATTAATCTGACTGCTGATTATCTCTTGTCTCCACGATTTAACCTGCAGTTTATGTTTAAACGCACTTTAAATAAACCATATACTTCAAGAGCATTTCTTAACACTGATACATTTATTGGTTTCAGCCTCAGGTTTAGTTTAACACAGTAAAAAGTTTAAGTTAATTAAGTTCTTTATCATAAATTCTTTTTACATTTAAAATTATAAATTTTAAATCATAAAATTATGTTAGTACCTGATAATCTTAAGTATACAAAAGACCATGAATGGATAAGGCCCGAAGGTTCATTTGCTTATGTTGGTATAACCGATTTTGCCCAAAGCGAATTGGGTGATATTGTTTTTGTTGAAATTGAAACACTAGGCGAACACCTTGAAAAGGGAGAAGCATTTGGAACCGTTGAGGCAGTCAAAACTGTTTCTGACCTATTCATGCCTGTTTCAGGAAAGATTGTTGAAGTGAACGGTGAAATCAATAACGCACCTGAGCTGGTAAACAAGGATCCTTACGGTAAAGGCTGGTTAATTAAAATTGAAATGGATAATGCTGAACAACTTAATGAATTATATGACCACAAAGGATATTCAGGACTTATCAATGCCTGAAAAGAATAATTTTGTAAATTTGAAATTAAAATATTATTGCCATAATTAATTCGGGAAAATTATTATGCAACCTATTATTCCTCCTATAGAAAAAGATATTCTTGAGAAGGAACTGACAAAGGATAAATTTCTTCGCAAAACCAATAATGGCAATAATTTGCTATATGTTGTAACCTATCATGATTCACCAAACATTCTGATGGAGATAGGTCGTTTAAGAGAGCTTACTTTCAGGGCTGCAGGAGGGGGAACAGGGAAAGAAACAGATATAGATGTTTATGATACCATGCCCAATCCTTATAAACAGCTTATTGTCTGGGATCCTTCAAGAAAAGAAATATTAGGAGGGTACCGCTACTTCATTTGTTCTGAAAGCGTTTGTGATGAGGATGGCTACCTTAATCTGGCAACGGCAAGGTTATTCAAGTTTTCAAAACGCTTTTGCAAGGAATATATGCCATGGATGATTGAGCTTGGACGATCTTTTGTGCAGCCGGCTTATCAGTCGACCAATCGATATAGCAAAGGCTTATATGCGCTGGACAATTTATGGGATGGTCTTGGTGCAATATGGATGAACCATCCGGAAATAAAATATTTTTTCGGTAAGGTAACCATGTACACCCATTATAATACCGAAGCCCGTGATCTTATTTTATACTTCATGGATAAATATTTCGGTGATCGTGAAAATCTTGTAACACCTTATGAACCGCTTGAGTTAAAAACTGACCGGAAAACCCTTGAGTCAATTTTCTGCGGAGGCAGTTATCAGGAAGACTATAAAATTTTATCACAAAACGTCAGGGCAAGAGGTGAAGTAATTCCACCGCTTATTAATGCATACATGAATCTGTCGCCAACCATGAAATGCTTTGGCACCTCAATGAATTATTCTTTCGGAAGTGTTGAGGAAACAGCAGTGATGATTACACTGAATGACATGTATATTGATAAAATAGAACGGCATATTAATTCTTATGTTCACAAAAACAAGTTAGCCCCTGAGAATTAACTCTGATTTGTCCTGGTAATACATTTCTTTTGTTTTCTTATTCAGTTAAAATATTAGGATATACCAATATGGCCGGGATTGCATGTTTAATAAGCCCTGATATTACGTCCCTCAATAAAATTTATAAAAGCACGGTTTGAAATTTTATTCCCTCCGGGTGTCGGATAATTACCTGTAAAATACCAGTCGCCCAGATGATTTGGGCAGGCAAGATGAAGATTATCAATGGTCTGGTACACAATTTTTAACTCAGCTCTGATTTCAGGAGTTTTCAGCATACGCGCAATCTGATCAGAAATTTCTTCGTCTGTAAAAGGCTTATATATCTCTTTTACATGGTTTATTATTTCTTCTTTAGGAAGATTTTCCTGTGCTTTGGCATTCTTATATACATCATTAATTATTTTTTCCTTGCCTGAATTTTTCAGCAATTCTATTGCCGCCCTGAAAGCAATAAAATCACCAAGTTTTGCCATGTCAATGCCATAACAATCAGGATACCTTATCTGGGGCGATGAGGAAACAATCACTATGCGTTTAGGGCATAACCTGTCGAGTATTTTTATAATACTGTATTTGAGTGTAGTACCCCTAACAATCGAGTCATCAATAACAACCAGATTATCAATATTTTTATTTATAGTTTCATAAGTGATATCATAAACATGACCCACCAGATCATCTCTGCCTTTTTCCTGTGTAATAAAAGTGCGAAGTTTAATATCTTTTATAGCAACTTTTTCAACCCTGGGTCGTTTGAAAAGAATTTTATCCAGTTCACTTTCATTTATATTGTTGCCAAGTTCAAGTATTTTTTTCTTTCCTTCATTTATGAGGTGGGTCTCAATGCCGCTTATCATTCCGTAAAAAGCAGTTTCTGCAGTATTTGGAATATATGAAAATACTGTATTTTCAAGGTCTCCGTTAACAGCCTTTATAATCTGCGGTGTTAATAGTTCTCCAAGTTTTTTCCTTTCCCTGTAAATATCTGCGTCGCTGCCTCTTGAGAAATATATCCGCTCAAATGAACAGGATTTTTTTTCATAAGGGCCACGAATGTTTTCAAGTTTAATTGTACCGTTGCTTTTAATTATAACAGCAGACCCGGGCGGAATTTCCCTGATATCTTCAGTGTTTATGTTCAATACGGTTTGTATAGCCGGGCGTTCTGAAGTTATTACAGCTATTTCATCATTATAAAAATAATATGCCGGCCTGATTCCCCATGGGTCACGCACTGCAAAAGCATCACCATGCCCAAGTAATCCTGCAATAACATATCCTCCGTCCCAGCGCTTGCTACCTTCTTTAAGGATATTCTCAACTTTTAGGTTTTCAGCAATTAAATGAGAAATTTCTTCATTGGAATACCCCATTTTCTTGAAATTGTCAAATTCAAACTGAACTTCCCTGTCAAGAAAATGACCAAGGTTTTCAAGCATGGTAACGGTATCTGAAAAATCAACAGGATGTTGGCCAAGCTCAATAAGGATATTAAAAAGCTCTTCAACATTGGTGAGGTTAAAATTGCCTGCCAGCACAAGGTTTCGGGTTTTCCAGTTGTTCTGACGCAATACCGGATGAACTCTTTCAATATCATTATTTCCATAGGTGCCATAACGCAAGTGACCAAGCAATAATTCGCCGGCAAAAGGAAGGTTGTTTTTACACCATTGTGGGTCAGCAAGCCTTTCGGGGAATCTTTCCTCTATTTTATTGAATGTTTTTGATATTTTTTTAAAAATGTCATCAATGGCTGATGGCTTTATTGAACGGAGACGATCGATATACTGTTTGCCAGGAGGCAGGTTGAGTTTAACAGAAACCACTCCTGCGCCATCCTGTCCGCGGTTATGCTGTTTTTCCATAAGAAGATATAGTTTTTGCAGACCATATCTCCATGTCCCGTATTTCAACTGATAATATTCAAGTGGTTTAAGTAGTCTGATCAGTGCAATTCCGCAATCATGCTTTATTTCATCAATCATATATTCAATTATAGAACCTTGCTAATTCTCGGGGAATGATATTATATCTTCCCTGATAAAAGCATCCGGATATTCATATTCAATCTGTTTAAGAAACTTTAATGCCTCGCTTCTTGTGCGGAAATCCCCGACATAAACTTTAAAATAAGGATATTCAAATTTCGTGTAACATTTAACGTTCTCATACTTAGACACAAAACGTGCCCGGGTGAGTTCTGCCGTTTTCTTTGAATCTTGGCCTGACCCAAAATAAATGGAAATACGATAGCCACGAATTCCGTTAAGTTTAGCCTGACGGCTCAGGTGAACGTTAAACATCGACTGGATGGATTTATCCTGTTTGATTTCAATTTTTCCACCTGCATTAGGCGATTGTAAATAAGAAAATATATCAGGTACAGGCTGTCCATATAAAGACATTGCCCAATATGAAGCAGCTAATAGAAATAATATGGAAAACGATCTTTTAATCACCTTTTTTAATTGCCAAAGTTAATAAAAAATCAGAACTATTTAAAAGCATTATAATCCGCTTACTTTTGGTACATCCACAATACGCATCTCATTAATTTTTATTTTTTTCGGGAAAATAAAGGTTTTTATTATTGCATATCCCTGAATCTCAATTTTTACCTTATCCATGCGTGACAAACGATAAATAGTTGCGGCACCCGTAAAAACATTTGCAAGTTTTAAATTCATTGGGACAATGTAAGTTGAGTCAGAACGTGACAACACCTTTATTTCCTCATTCCCTTTAAGGTGACCCAGGTAATCTCCGTTGGCGACTACCTTAAGATCAAATTCCTTAATCCTGAAACTAACTGAAGAAGGATTAAAAACCTGTAATCCGGCTGAAAAATATATGGCACCATTTTCAATGCGGTCTATTTTAACATTACTTACATTTTTAAGGTCAATGTCATTAATGTTTCCACATGAGCTGAAGGTAATGAAGGAGAAGAGTAGCAGAATATGAAGAAAAAAAATGTTTTTCATCTTTTTAATTTTATTACAAAGAAAAGGATTCAATTTAAATAACTAATTTGCAAATAAAAAAATTATGATTACCCATAAACAGATAGAAAATTTTTTACAGCCTAAAAGGTTGGCTATAGCAGGAGTTTCACGAAAACCTGAAAAGTTTGGACACAAAGTA
Source organism: uncultured Bacteroidales bacterium (assembly GCA_964489905.1). Taxonomy (GTDB): domain Bacteria; phylum Bacteroidota; class Bacteroidia; order Bacteroidales; family UBA10428; genus UBA5072. Next base: position 1,894 of record CAZBCB010000007.1, on the reverse strand, counting down.
TATGTTGATCTTAAAAAGAAAGGTTTTGAATTATTTCCCGTAAATCCGTTTACATCAGAAATTGACGGTGACAGATGTTATACACACATAGCAGATCTTCCGGCTGATGTAAAGCATTTGCTGATATTAACACCAAAAACAGCTACCGATGATCTGTTAATTGAGGCTGTTAACAGAGGTATTAATAATATATGGGTGCAACAAATGTCAGAAACCAAAAACACATTACGCATAGCCGAAGAACACAAAATAAATCTGATTTATAAAAAGTGTATTTTTATGTTTGCTGAACCGGTTTCAGGAATACATAAATTTCACAGGGCCATTTTAAAGATATTTGGCAGATTACCTGTTGATAATGTTACCTGAGAACAGATTGCAATATTTTAATAATTCATAAATGTTCAGAAAAATAAAACATTAAAGATATGACAACTAATATATTGTTAATTATTATTGTAACCCTGTTATTGGCAAATCTGATCATCCTGTTACTGAAAAAGGCCACAGCAATCAGCCCGGAATTAAAGGAATCACTGATAAAGTTTTCAGTCGATCTTTCCCGGATAGAGCCTTTAATTCGTGATGAAATGGGCAGAAATCGTGAAGAGCTTGGCAATGCATTTAAGGATAATCGTTTGGAACTGGCTAATTCGTTAAAATCGTTTGAAGAAAAATTCGGAGTAAATGTCAAGGAATTCAACGAACTGCAGCGGCAGAAATTCAATGAGCTGGTAAACCGTCAGGAAACATTGAAAAACGACACTGAGATCAAGCTTGAAAAAATACGCGAAACCGTGGAAAAAAAGCTGGAGACATTGCAGCAGGAGAATGCCAAGAAATTAGATGAAATGAGGGCTACGGTTGACGAAAAACTGCAAAAAACTCTCGAAAACCGGTTGAGTGAGTCGTTTAAACAGGTGAGTGAAAGGCTTGAGCAGGTGCATAAGGGGTTGGGTGAGATGCAAAATCTGGCAACCGGCGTGGGTGACCTGAAAAAAGTATTGTCAAACGTTAAATCACGTGGCATTTTAGGTGAAATACAACTGGGTAATATTCTTGAAAATATTATGTCGCCTGAGCAATATGAAAGAAATGTATTTACAAAAAAGGGTTCAAGGGAAAACGTGGAATATGCTATAAAATTACCCGGCAAAGATGAAGCTGGCAGTATAGTATATCTGCCGATAGATTCAAAATTCCCGATCGAAGCGTATCATGCCCTTATGGATGCTTATGATGCCGGAAATCCTGAAATTATCAGGTCACTGTCAAAAGATATTGAGAATGAAATTAAAAGGTGTGCAAAAGATATACGTGATAAATACATCAATCCTCCTGATACTACTGATTTTGGCATTTTGTTTTTACCTTTTGAGGGATTATACGCTGAAGTCGTAAGGCAAACCACTCTGATTGAAACCTTACAGCGCGATTATAAAATAATAGTAACAGGGCCTACAACCCTTGCCGCATTGCTCAACAGCCTGCAGATGGGTTTCCGTACACTGGCTATTGAAAAACGATCGAGCGAGGTATGGAAGATACTTGGTGCTGTAAAAACAGAATTCGGAAAATTCGGAGAAGTGTTAAAAAAAGCTCAGGATAAAATTGTGAAGGCCAGTGAAGATATTGATAATCTGGTTGGCACACGGACTAGAAAAATACAGTCAAAGTTACGTACGATAGAAGGATTGCCTGAAAGTGAATCTATGCTGATGCTTGAATCGAAGAATGAGGAGGAAACGGAAGAAGAAGAGAATGAAGGGTAGGGTAAAGAACATACAAACGATATATAAGCTTCAAATAGTTTTCAGGAGTATAAAAAACTAATGATTAATCTCATCAGAAAATGTTTTCATTGAAAACAGGTATATAAAACCAGAATTTCTTC
>CAZBCB010000006.1:393-19223 GCA_964489905.1 uncultured Bacteroidales bacterium | reverse complement strand
AAAGACGAAAAAACAATTTGACAAAGCAAAATGTTGAATGGATTGTAAGGAATCTACTCTTTTTAACCTATTTTTTCTCTTTAGTCTCTTCTTTATTTATCAATAATCAAAATAACTGAATATTATTATTTTAACCAGAATTATTATCCACGGGATGTCACTGAATTAACATCATATTGCGGTTACTTTTTTACCTTCTTTATATTAGTCCATGCAACATTTATAATAAGCAGCAATAAGATAATCAGTGAAAAATACCTAGCTGTGCGGCCTATGTAATCGCCATGTCTGACATAAAAGGTGAGTTTATCATTAGCGTTGACAGTATCTTTTAATGCGCCGCGTTTCCACCATGTGAGTTGCTGAAGTACTTCACCACGCTGATTGATAAAACATGAGATGCCTGTGTTTGCTGAGCGTGCAATGCTTCTCCGTGTTTCAATGGCTCTTATGCTTGAAAAAGCGTTGTGCTGTCTGTGACCGGGAGTATTTCCCCACCACCCGTCATTGGTAACCACAAAAATCAGGTTTGCGCCTTTCTTGACATAGTCTGTAACATATTCACCAAAAACTGATTCATAACAAATTACTGGAGCTATACTGACAGAATCATTCGATGATAAAAAATTTTCTCTGGTTTCCTGTGTTCCCCATCCGCGGAATGTACCCCCAAGCCTCAAGGTAAGCTTTTCAAGAAATTTCAGATACTTTGCATACGGCATTTTTTCCACACCGGTAACCAATTGCGATTTAAAATAAAACGGAATATGTGGTGTTGAATCTATCTGAATAGCCGCATTATAACTATCGTAATACAGGTCGGTTCCAGGAATATGTCGTGCATTATCAGTGAGTTTTTCACCCGGCCGAAAACGCCTGTAACATTGTATCCCCACTACATATTTTGCTTTGGGATAGTTGCTCAGAAAATTACGTATCATGCGTATGTCAGGCACATATTCAATTTCATCTATCCATATATTATTATTTATTGACGTTTCAGGTGCAACAAAGTAATCAATGGTTGAATCTGCAAGTTTTGCCGCTTCAGTAAGCTGAACAGCTGTCTGTTCCAGACTGGGAATGGCATAGAATTTTTTGTACGGATCTATATTGGGCTGAATTACTATAATATTTACAGGCTTTGTTTTTTCCTTGTATGTGTTAAATATAACCAGAGAGATAATTACCGGACATACAATCAGTAGAATAATAAATAAGGTATATGCCATCATTGCTCTGCCTTTGGTTCCCTGAATATAAAGTTTTATTGCATTAAATATCAATATGTTTACTAATAGTATCCATAAGGAACCTCCCAGAACACCTGTATATTCATACCACTGGATTAATCTGATATTGTAATTGAAACCATGCCCGAGAACAAGCCATGGCCATGATATTTCTGCATTGAAATAAAAATGTTCCCATGCTATCCAGTAAACAATAAGTGAAAAATAACCGATAGCCGGCCCGAGTCTTCTTCGGGTAATGTGAAAAATCCAGAAAACAAGGCTTGAGAGTAAACTATTAACCAGAATGGCGATGATGACCCCGACAGCCGAGGCATTGAAAATCCACCATGTTGTCAGTGTGTTGAATACAAGGAAACATAAGAGGGCATAGAAAAATGCAACAACTGATTTATTTTCTTCTGATCTTGCCGCAAGATAATCTTCAACAAAAAGTAAGGGAACAAGCGCAATCATTAAAATCAGCCCATGCCCGTTTTCGTACCATGCTGTTGATAATAACACGCTGCTGCTTATTGTTAGTAATAAAAGATGTTTCCTTTTCATATAGTAGTATGAGGATAAATTTAAAACAACAAATATAAATGATATAACTAATACTGCTAAATGATTTAATTTATTGTTTGTATTTTCGTGCTTTTGTTTTAAAAAGAAAGGGATTATGATGATTACATTTGTTCAACCATATCAGGCAGTTGCATTTGATAATATCAGCAACAACCATTTCAGGGCTGCATTCAGTAATATTTTGAACGAAACCCGCGTCAAGATTGAGAAAATAATTTCTGACACCTCAGTTCCGGACTTTAACAATACCATTGAAGCAATTGAATATGGCCTTACTGATTTAAAACGCTTTGAACTGATATTTTTTAATATAAATGCTGCTGAAACCAATAAGGAATTGCAGCAACTTGCACAGGAGATTTCGCCCAGGTTGTCTTCATTTTACAATGATATTACGCTTAATGAAGACCTGTTTAATAAAGTAAAATCAGTTTATAATAAGAGAAACAGCCTTGTTTTATCAACAGAAGCCCGGAAATTACTTGAAGAAACCTATTTGGGGTTCATTCGCAATGGTGCCAATCTTGATGGTAAAGCAAAGCAGGAATTCAGAGAAATTACCCGTGAACTTTCCCTGTTAAGCCTTAAGTTTGAAGAAAATCTTCTTGACGAAACAAATGCCTTTCAGTTGCATCTGACACGTGAGGAAGACCTGGCCGGGCTGCCTGATTTTGTGGTTGAAGCAGCGGCTGTTGAAGCCAGGACAAGAAATGTTCCGGGATGGGTTTTTACGCTTAAAATGCCTAGTTATACCGCATTTATGAAATATGCGGATAATCGTGAACTCAGGGAAAAACTTTACAGGGCATATAATTCAAGGTGTTTTCATAACAATGAAAAGGATAACCAGGAACTGATAAAGCGCATTGCAAACCTGAGACTCAAAAAAGCTAACCTGCTCGGCTATGACACTTATGCCCGCTATGTGCTCGAACAACGGATGGCAGAAACACCTGAAAAAGTCAACGCTTTTCTGAATGAAATGTTAGATGCCTCCATGCCATTTGCACTTAAAGAATATGCAGAGTTACAGGAATTTGCAAGAAAACAGGGTGCTGATTTTGTTCTGCAGCGCTGGGACTGGCCTTATTATGCCGAAAAACTGAAAAAAGAAAAGTTTAATGTTAACGATGAATTAACAAAACCATATTTCCGTCTTGAAAATGTTGAAAAAAGCATTTTTAGCCTTATTAACAGGCTATACGGACTCAGATTTGTTTTGAAAAGCGAACTGCCGGTTTATCATCCTGATGTGCGGGCTTATGAAGTTATTGATGATGAAGGAAGATTTATTGCTCTTTTGTATCTCGATTATTTTCCGCGTGAAGGGAAACAGGGTGGGGCATGGATGACCAATTATCTTGAGCAGTTTAAAAAGGGTTCACACGATTTCAGACCTCATGTGTCGCTTGTCTTTAATTTTACAAAACCTGCAGGCACAAAACCATCACTGCTGACTTATGAGGAATTCAGAACGTTTCTGCATGAATTTGGACATGCACTGCATAGCATGCTCAGCGAATGTAATTACTGGTCTTTGTCGGGCACAAATGTTTATCGCGATTTTGTTGAATTACCCTCACAAATAATGGAAAACTGGGGCGAAGAAAAGGAATGGCTCAACGAAGTAGCTGTTCATTATGAAACCGGAGAAAAAATGCCTGATTCCATGATTGAAAAGTTAATACAAAGCAGAAATTTTCATAACGGATATGCTTTTGTGCGCCAGTTAAGTTTCGGATTAAATGATATGGCCTGGCATTCAATAACCAGGCCGTACGAAGGCAGTGTGATGCAATTTGAACGTCAGGCTGTTAAACCAACAGAATATTTTCCGCTGGTTGAGGGATGTTGTGTCAGCACTGCATTTCATCATATCTTTGGCGGTGGCTATGCAGCAGGGTATTACGGATATAAATGGGCTGAAGTGCTTGATGCCGATGCTTTCGGTTTATTCAAAGAACATGGTATATTTGACCGAACAACAGCAATGCTTTTCAGGAAACATATTTTGTCACGCGGAGGCACAGAACATCCTATGGAATTATACAAACGCTTCCGCGGCAGAGAACCTTCAATTAAAGCTCTGTTGGAAAGAAGCGGACTCGTTACTGTTGATTAGAAAATAACTGTTTATCGCAAGTGCGATGAATTTATTAAATTCATCGCACTTCGGTTTATTTATTCATTTTCAATTCTTTGAAAAACTCTATAAGTTCTTGATTTGATATCGTTTTCTGCTCACCGGTTGACAGTTGTTTCAACGTAACCTGCCCTGCATTCATTTCATTTTCACCTATCAGCGCAACATAAGGTATTTTTCGTGCGCTTGCATAAGTTATTTGTTTGCCTATTTTAATAGCGTCCGGAAATAATTCAGCATAAATATCAGCTTTTCGAAGTTGTGCAAGTAGCTGGAGGCAATATTCTGCTTCCTTGCTGCCGAAATTTGCAAAAAGCAAAACACTCGAATCTGATGACGCTTCAGGAAACAGGTTTAACTGATTCATAACATCATATATCCTGTCGGCCCCAAACGAGATACCAACACCTGAAATACCGGGTAAACCAAAAATACCGGTAAGGTTATCATACCGGCCACCGCCACAAATACTGCCTATTTCAACATCAAGTGCCTGCACTTCAATAATGGTACCGGTATAATAATTTAATCCACGTGCCAGCGTAAAATCATATTCCACATGGTTTTTCAGGAATATTTTACTTACCATATTTAACAGTGTTTTGGCTTCGTCAATTCCCTTAAGTCCGGTTTCGGTGCCGCTAAAAATACTTGCCAATGCATTAAGTCTGGCATATGAATCACCTTTTAATTGAAACAAAGGTTTGATTTTAGCTATAGCAGAAGCGTTGATGCCTTTTTCATTGAGTTCGGCAAAAACTTTTTCTTCTCCTATTTTTTCGAGTTTGTCAATAGCTACAGTAATATCAGTGAGATGTGTTGTTTCGCCTATATATTCTGCAAGGCCTGCCAGTATCTTCCTGTTATTAATTTTAATTTTTACATTAACTGACAGCCTGGTAAAAACCTCATCAATCAGTTGAATGAGTTCAGCTTCATTAAGCAAAGAATTACTGCCTATTACATCAGCATCGCACTGATAAAATTCGCGGTATCTGCCTTTCTGAGGTCTGTCGGCACGCCATACAGGCTGAATCTGGTAGCGTTTAAACGGAAATGCAATTTCATGCTTATGTTGAACAACATATCTGGCAAAGGGTACTGTAAGGTCATAACGCAGGCCCTTTTCACATATTCTGAGCGAAAGCCTGCTGGCATCAGTTGTGTTAAGTTCACCGGGACTGACATCCTGTAAAAAATCGCCCGAGTTTAATATTTTAAAAAGTAATTTATCACCTTCCTCGCCATACTTGCCCAGCAATGTACTAAGGTTTTCCATGGCTGGTGTTTCAAGTGGTAAGTAACCATATTTTCTGAATACCGCTTTGATTGTATCAAAAATATAATTGCGTTTTACCATTTCGGCTGGTGAAAAGTCACGTGTACCTTTTGGAATCGTAGGTTTATTGTTGCTCCCCATGAATAATATATCTGTTTATTTAAACTGCTTTTACCTTAAAAAATTTTCATCAATGAAATAATAAAACTGCAAAATAAGCAAAGTTTTAAATAATCTCATTGCCCGAAAATTATGCATTATTATAATAATCCCAGTTCGGATAGTATTTTGTTGTTATAACCGTTGCATTCATTACTTCCTTCGGCCGGAGCCCATGGTGCAAAAATTTTATCAGTGGCCTCATCATAAGGCCCGTCCTTCACTTCATAAACAACAGTGTTTTTCTGCAGCACAATCAGGCTGTGCCATGTCCGTGGAGATATTTCAGCACCATAGTTGTCGAGGTAAGGATCGAGAATGAAATGGCCGGTGATACATCCTTTATCGTCATATTCAACAATAACAAGTTTTCCTTTGAGAATAATAAATACTTCCCGTTTGTCAGGGTTTTCATGCTTATGCGGCTGAACATAAGTATCAGGCTCCATGGCATGCATCATACGGTTGACAGGATCGGAATAGTCTGTATGGAAGTTATGGTTTTTCCGTTTCCGGGGTACTGAAGATGCTTCCTTAATTAAATTTTCAATAATATTTTTATCAATACGTATCATCATCCATTTAAACCAAACAAAAGTATAAATCTTTCAGCTTGGATAAAAAAATATCCTCAGAAACTTTTTATTAACATAAAATAATTTAAAGACATACAGCTATTTGCAAAGTCAATGTGTTATTTTAATAAAGTTAATTGACGCTCAATATATTGTAGTTTATTTTGAATTGATTATTTTCGTACTAAACCAAAAATATGAATACTATGAAAAAACTACTGCTTGTCATCACTGGCGCTATGCTTTTACCTTCATTAGTAAACGCCGGGGGTATTGTAACCAACACCAATCAGAGTGCCTATTGGGTAAGGACTATGGTGCGCGATGCATCCACAGGCATTGATGCCGCATATTTTAATCCGGCAGGTCTGGTTAAGCTAAACGACGGATTTCATTTTTCACTCAGCAATCAGACTATTTTCCAGAATAAGGATGTAACTGCAGAATATCAGCTGCTTTCTCCTAATCCAAAAGAATTCAATGGAGATGTTAAAGTGCCGCTTTTTCCGTCTGTGTATGGAGCATGGAAAAAAGGCAAATTTGCCGTTTCATTGGGTTTTAATCCGATCGGAGGTGGCGGAGGTGCTGAATATAAAAAAGGCCTTGCATCAATAGAAATGCCGCTTGGATTATTAGTACCAACCATATCACAATCATTAACTACTCTGGATAACCAAATCTTAATAGCTACCGGCACTGATCCGTTGTTCAGGAACGTAACGGGTTATCAGGCTGATATTTATTTTAAAGGAACATCGGTATTTTTCGGCTATCAGCTTAATCTGTCATACAAAATTAACGATATGATTTCAGTTGCAGCAGGAGCCCGCTATGTCACAGCAAAAAACACTTACCAAGGTCATATTAAAGATATTATGATAACTGCTGCTCCTCTTAACCCGACTTTAGGAGGAACCATGACACCTGGTGACTATTTAAGAAGTATTGGTGATGCTTTTGGGAATGCTAGTTTAATTGCAGCAGGCAATATATTAGATGCACAAACCGTTGACCGTGAAGTTGATGCAGAAGAAAAAGGAACCGGTTTTGCACCTATATTGGGTGCCCATTTGTCATTGGCAGATAATAAACTTGATATTGGCATTAAATATGAGTTTAAAACCAAACTCGATCTGAAAACTACGGTAAATGACAATAAAGATGGCTATGGCATGTTCAAACAGGATTCAACAGTACACAGTGATATACCTGCAATGTTCTCACTGGGAGTGGGTTATAAAGCACTTGATAATTTAAATATCATGGCCGGTTTTCATTATTACTGGGATAAACAGGCAGATTATGGCAAAACACTCGATGCAGAACCTAATGTTCCTGTAGAAAATGATAAGGTAATTGATAAAAATTATTATGAAATTGGTTTAGGTTTTGAATATGGAATAACGGACAATTTCTTTTTCAGCGGCGGCTATCTTCTCGCCCATACAGGAGTAAGCGAAGATTACCAGAGTGATATGAGTTACAGTTTGTCTTCCAACACTTTTGGTTTGGGATTTGGAATAAAGTTTACTGAAAACATTATGTTAAATCTGGGTGGCTCTTATTCAATTTATAATAAAGGAACAAAAGAAGGAACAGACCTTACCTCAGGTCTGCCATATAAATTTGAGCTTACCAAAAATACTTTAATTATCGCCTTGGGCCTTGATATCAGTTTCTGATAGCTTGCTTATGCTTGCAGTAATCAGATAGCAGATGGCAGATATTAATTGCTGCATCTGCTATCTGTTGTTTAACAGGGTTTCTTGATTACTCCGTCAACTGATAAACGGGTCACATTGTTACTTAATTTTTTCGTCACCACCCGTTGGCTCTACCCTGAACCAGTCAACATCTATGCTACCTGCATCATTTGTTTTGGTAGATTTGATCATAAATAATCCCATTTTTGCCCCTATCCATCCTCCTTCGCGTGCTTTAAAAGTGGTTCCCACCTTACGGTAATGCACTGAATCACAACTGTAACTAAAGGTACAAACAGCAGAATCACTTACGTCAACCCTTAGAAAAAACCGGGAGCTGTCTGTTTTGAAATACACAGGAAACTCGCTTTCGGTATTTCCTTCATCAGCATCATAACAGAGGGACTGAAAGATGACATATTGCCCGTTGTCATTTTTTATTCCGAGGTAAGCATAATCACGGCCCATTATTAATAATCCTGCTTTTTCATCAGCATTGCGGGTATTAAATTTCAGTTTGACCGTCGCTTTGAAAGAGGGTGCAGGGAATTTCTGCAACATTGTATTGGGGGCATCAAGGTATAAGTTTCTGAAATTTTCACTGGTCTGAACGGCATATAACCGAAGAAATCCTTTTATTGGCCATGCTATAGCCCAATATGGGCGGGGATTTGCATTCCACTGCCACTGAAGTCCGGGCGCATTACTGTTAAATTCATCTGATTCGGGAGGTGTATTGACAGGCCATGTTTTCCCAACGTCAGGCTTTTTATAAACCAATACAGGTTCACCTTTTCCATCACCATCCTTATCGATGCCAATAACAGGCCAATCTTCCTTCCATTGCATAGGTTGAAGGTGCACTACACGGCCGTAAGGCCCTTTATCCTGAAAATGAATAAACCAGTTTTCACCGCTTTTCAGCTCAACCCATGCACCCTGATGCGGACCATTGACCGGAGTTTGTCCCTGATGCATTACTACTTTGTCTTCGTAAGGACCATAAACATTCTTCGAACGTAATACCGTCTGCCAGCCGTAAGTTACTCCGCCGGCCGGGGTAAAAACATAATAATACCCATTACGCTTATAAAATTTCGGCCCTTCAATGGTTGGGTGATGATCATGACCATCAAATATTATTACCCCGTCATCAAGCACTTTTGTTCCATCTTCATTCATTTTGCAAACCACAAGAATGCTCTTTATACCTGCTCTGCTCCCAGCAAATGCATGCACAAGATATGCCTTGCCATCATCATCCCATAATGGTGAAGGATCAATATTGCCTTTTCCGGGTTTTACCAATATAGGCTCTGACCATGAGCCTGACGGATTTTTTGATTTAACCAAATAAATGCCAAAGTCGGGATCGGAATAATATATATAAAATTCACCTTTATGATACCTGATGCACGGAGCCCATGCTCCTTTGCCCTGCTGAGGATTATCATATATCTCTCGTGGATATTGTACCGGAAGTGCATATGCAATAAGTGACCAGTTGACAAGATCATGAGAATGCAAGACCGGCAAGCCCGGAACACATGTAAATGATGAAGAAGTCATATAAAAATCACTACCTACCCTGATAACATCAGGATCGGAATAATCAGCGTGCAGTACAGGATTACGGTATGTGCCGTTTCCCTGATCAGAAACCCATACCCCTTTATGGAAAATATTTGTGTTATCAGAAAGCCATTTTGTCTGCCTTGAACAAGCAGAAATAAAAATAATGGCTATTATCCGGATACATATAGTATTTTTTTGGTAATCCATTTTTTAATATTTTATTTTAACGTATTGTTTCTTTCTTTTTTATTATTCAAATCTACAACAAAAGCTCCAGATTCGTTTATATTCCAGTAATTAATATCTGCCTGCCTGCATTGTTCCACCCACTTTTTTGCTGTATAATAATCTACACTCGAATCAATAATCATCATGTCAGCATTAAAATACGTTGATAACCTGTTTATTTGTGGCTTTAAAGCACGGGTAATTATCAGGTAGTCTACTTTAAGCTTCATAGAGTTATTCAGTTTATCAAAACAATCATCGGTGCAAATAACCACAGAAATTCCCCTAATATTAAAAAAAATATTACTGCCAAGCAGATTGTCATAACATGGGATGTTTACATGACTGCCTATCTGACGGGCATTAATCTGCTTTGTTGTTACAATTTTTGCATTGTTGTATATCTTATGACGGATCCACCAGTTCCGGAAATGATAGTTAATTGTCTTTTCTGGCAAAGATGAACCGGTAACTGCAATCAGCATGTTTTGATTACCCCAAACAATATTGAATGCACTGGTACCCCTTAGTTTGTTTACAATAAAATATTGTTGATTTTTTGCCTGATATGTCTGGCAGATATTTAAAAATAAAAACAACAAAATCATCAAAAATGCCTGCCATAAAAGACTTTTATCCGGGTGGTAGCTATAAATTGCTAATATTGTAAGCAGATATAGCAAAACAAACATCTGCATTCTGCTTATATATATGCCGTCTGCAACAATCCATGAGAAGCCGGTTATCTGATCAAGAGGCCAAAGAAGAGCTCCTGTCAAAATTTCAAGCAGACGGCTTAAAAATATGCTTACAGGATGAATAAAAGATAATAAAAACAACAGGCTTGATATATAAATAATTATACAAACAAGAGGAACAACATAAATATTGGTAATCCAGAACAAAAGTGGAAACTGATGAAAATAATATAGTACCAGCGGAGCAGTAGCCACCTGAGCCGCCAGTGAAAGAGTAAACAAATTCCAAATCTTGTCAATAAATAAATTTTTGAAAATCAATAAATTGTAAAATATTGGCTGAAAATATACTATTCCTGCCACCGCAGCATAAGAAAGCTGGAAACCCACATTAAAAAGCTGAAAAGGATTAAATACAAGGATGATAAAAGCTGATGCAGCAATTATGTTTAAAGGTGAAGTATGGCGGTCGATTAACCGTGCTGAAATAACAATACTGATCATGGTTGCTGCACGTGTAACAGATGGTGAAAGGCCGGTAATTAATGCAAAACACCAGATGGCAATCAGTGTTATAAACCAGCGAAGAATACTGGCATTTTTCCTGTTGCCCAGAAATTTCAGCAGGAAATTAACCATAACAAAGATTAGACCGACATTAAACCCCGAAAGCGCCATTATATGGACAACACCTGCCCTTGTGAATATTTCAAGCGTATCAGCTTCAAGTCCGTTTTTATAGCCAAGGGTCAGTGCTGACAGTACTGAGGCTTTACGCGGATCATTTTGTCCCGATGTTAATATACGAAGCAGATAGTCACGACATACAGCTGCCATGATTTTAAGGTTTCTTTTTGTATGACCGGCATATATGAAAGACTTTTCAACTGCATAAAGCTGAAAGGGAATGTTATGCATTAACATATAGCGCTTATAATCAAATTCACCGGGGTTACCAGGTGTATTAAATGAGGCAAACCGTACTTTTATATCAATAAGGTCGCCTGGTTTCAGCTTTTCATTAATGGCAGATTCCCTTAACCTGAGAATAGCATTTATATCCGAACGTACTGGTTTTTCATTATAAAGAATTTGTTTTACCACAACAGGAACGCTGATCCATTTGCTTTTTTTCTCAGGCCTGTCGGTAATAAGCAGCCGACATGTGTTAATGTTACCATAATTGATTTGCTGGCGGTCTAAAAGATATTGCTTTACCATAATATTTGCCATGCCGGCAGAACTGAAAATTAAAATAATACAGACGCCATAAATCCATGTATAATTATATTTCAACAGATGTAATGAATGAAGAAATATAAAACTGGTGGTTAATAGCAATAAAATAATCAGTAAAAAACCTGTCAGGTTTGTTGATATAAAATGAAACCCGATCAGCAACCCAATTACATAAGGGATAAGAATACGAAAAAACGGGTTTTTCCTTAACTGATTTACTAACTCCATAAATCGGAAAAATAGACTTCCAATGGATAAATATATCAAAAAAGAGGAATTGAATGAACTTATGTTCAATTTTTATTACTTTTGTTGCAAAACTTGATATGCAGAAAAAATTAAGGCTTGCCATTAAGCTTATTTTTATTTATATATTGCTGACAGCTTTCATTATTAGTTCTGGATGCAGTGCCCACAAACATCATAAAGCTGTTCCATGTCCCTGTGAAAAAAAGCATCGTTAGTTTTATTTTAACTTCTGGATAAACAAAATCATGCCCAATCGACGTAAATGCAGGAGAATTTCATGCCCGCCACTCATGGAGGGGTTTAAACCATTCGGTATACCAATGCATGCACTTGAGCCGGTAACATTGCTCTTTGAAGAATTTGAAGCGCTGAAGCTGGCTGATTATGAGAACCTCACACAGGAAGAAGCCGCTGCCAGGATGAACATCTCACGGCCTACATTCACAAGATTATATGACAAAGCAAGGAAAACAATTGCGAAAGCATTTGCTGAAGGAAAGGCTATTATAATAAAAGGAGGCACTTATGCTACCAAAGGACATTGGTATCGGTGTTATAACTGCCACCAGACCACCGTATCAATAAAGCCTTTAAAGCATTGCAAAAGGTGTAATTCAGACAGAATAGAATCATTAAGTGAAACTACCTGGGAAAAATAATTCAGGCTAAAAGATATTGTTTAAAGAAAATTGGCTATAGATTTAATTACTGCTGATAAAAAATTATTAAATCCAGATTAGTCAATGGAAAAACAATATTCTTTTAAAAATATTGTTTCAATTGACGCATTCCTCTAATAATAATTTCCTTGCAAAAAAGTTTTATCAAATCTGCATTGCCTCTTTCCATTATTATCAGTCTGGATGAATTTATAAATTCATCGCACTTAGGTTGAACTAAAAAAATAATATTTTGTTGTGTATTGAAAAGAACCATTAATAAAATTCTTAAATAATCATAACTATGAAAAATCAAATCGGATTAGAAACCAGTTATTCTGCCCAGATGGCAGATAGGCTTAATGCATTACTCAGCAATGTTCAGGTTTTTTATATGAATGTAAGGGGTTTTCATTGGAATATTACAGGCAAGCATTTCTTTAAGCTGCATGAGAAATTTGAAGAATTATATGATGACCTTGCTGAAAAGGCCGATGAAATTGCAGAAAGGATTTTAATGCTTGAAGGCAAACCGCTTCATTCGTTTTCTGAATATCTGAAAAAAGCTGAAATTCATGAAAAAACCAACGTTTCATCTGATACTGAGACAATAAAAGAGGTTGTACACGGATTAACCATTTTATTAAAGCTTGAAAGAGAAATTGCATCGATGGCAGCAGAAAATGGTGATGAAGGCACAATCGACCTGATGACAGGATATATTTCAGGTCAGGAGAAGATGATATGGATGTTCAATGCCTTCATGAAATAAAAACAGTTTATTTTATTGGAAGAATGGCTGGCTTATTTCTAAGCCGGGTTTAATTCAGTATAATCTGAAAAAATTTCAAGTGATATCCATAAAGGTTTTTATCTATATCAGGACCTTTAAAAAAGAATTAAGTTTATAGAATCTGGACTGCGTAACCGAAGCCTGACAGATATTAATGTTGTCAGGCTTTTTTGTTAAAATTACCAATATTTCGTAAGATTAAACTTAGATTTACGTTCTATGATTTGTTAATTGAATTATTATGAAAACATTAATCCCTTTATTAATTATAATTACTTTTTCCCTCAGCTGTTCAAAGGAACGGTTGTCAGAAAAATCAGCCGCGCTAAAAATGCAGGAATTTGTTATTAATATTTCAAAATATGCACGAAGTTGCGATGCTGACTTTATCATTATTCCTCAAAACGGAATTGAACTGGCATATACAAATGCCGAAACAGAAGAAGGAGTTAATGTATCATATATTGAAGCCATTGATGGATTTGGCGTTGAAGAACTTTTTTATAATGGAGCATATCAGCCCGATGAATATCGGCTTGAATTATTAAGACAGCTTAAAGCGTATAAGAAAGTTATGGTATCAGAATATATTACCGACAACGATAATGTTGACGATGCTCTTAACCGGAATTATAATGAAGGTTTTATATGTTTTCCAAGAACAAACAATAATTATGATTATTTGTCGATACCTGACAGCGTTCCAAGGGAAAACAATAATGATATCACCACATTGTCTGATGCCAGCAATTATTTGTATCTTATAAGTACTGAAAATTATACTGCAAAAAGTGATTTTTTGAATGCCATTGCGGCTACAAATTTTGATATTTTAATACTTGATTTGTTTTATAATGATACTGAACTCACTTTTGATGATATAAACAGGTTGAAGTTAAAAGCAAATGGAAGCAGACGTCTTGTTATTTCCTACATAAATGTCGGGGCTGCCGAAAAGTACCGTTATTACTGGAGAGAAGACTGGAAATTGCATAATCCGCAATGGATAAAAAAAGAATATGAAGGTTACGGTGATGAATACTGGGTTGAATATTGGGCAGATGAATGGCAGAAAATTATATACGGTAATGATAATTCTTATATCAGAAAAATAATTAATGCAGGTTTTGACGGGGCTTATTTAGACAATGTTGAAGCTTATTATTTTTTATATCATAATGAATAATCGTTGTACTGGGCTGTTGCCTCCTCAAAAACCCTGAATTCATGAACCGTGCCTTCTATAAACGCACTAATCATTTGTTCCTGAAGGGCATTGTGGGCTTTTTGTCCTTCTTTTTCAGTCAGTTGAATAAATCGACTTACATATTGGTTATAAATATCATCTGAATAAGTATTCAGCCATTTCTGATAGGGATTGTTTGGTACTGTATTTTTCTTTATATGTTTTCCTGTATTGTGATATACCCAGAAACAGGGCAGTAGTGATGCCAGGGCAACCGGATAAGGTGAATGGCAGGCATGATTGAGCAGAAAATCAGTGTATGCCTTAAAAGCAGGGGATTTTTGCGTTACAACTTCTATTTTAAAATGTTTAACCATATCTGTTTGTAAAGCGCGCTCTATATCAAGTCCATCTTTTGCCAATTGAAGCAGGAAATACATGTCATCGGTGTCTTCTGCACGTGCAGCTGTTAAGGCAAGAGCTCTGGCATCATCAATAATGTAAAGAATATCCTGTGCCAGATAGTGTTTAAAACAAGCCCGAGGAAGGGTTCCTTTTGTCAGAGATTGTACAAAGGAGCAGTTTATTATCTGCCTGAAAACAGGTTGTATTGCAAACCAAAGCTTATAGGTAAAAGGTCCGGCTGCATTCATTATTTCCAGTATTTATAAAAATGATGTACCGGCCCATGGCCTTTGCCGGTTTTATAGGCAGCTCCCTGCAGTATAGCATTGTCAATGTACTCTTTTGCACGTCTTACCGCATCATTTAATGATAAACCGTGAGCTATAAATGAAGCCAGTGCTGACGATAATGAACAACCTGTTCCATGAGTGTTTTTTGTTATAACCCTTTTGGATTTCAAGGTAAGAATTGACTTATTTTCAATATTATAAAACACATCAATAATTTCTTTTTCGCTTAAATGACCTGCTTTAAGCAATACTGAAACATTGGTTATTCCGGCTAATTCTTCGGCCATTGAAACCATCTCATCCTGTGAATGAATTTTTTTCCCCAGCAATATTTCGGCTTCAGGAATATTTGGCGTAATAACCCTTGCAACAGGAATCAATTCTTTTTTCAATGTATCAACAGCTTCATCCTGCAATAGTTTATCACCCGATGTGGCAACCATCACAGGATCAAGTACAATATTGGTAATATTATATTGTCTAAGTGCTTCCTTAACAACCCTTATTACTTCGGATGAATGTAGCATTCCTATTTTAACAGCATCAGTACCGATGTCATCAAGTACGGCTGAAATCTGGCCACTTACTGCTTCAGGCGGCAGTGTATATACACTGCTTACTCCTAAAGTATTCTGAACTGTAATGGCTGTAACAGCAGTTGTTGCATAACAGCCACAGGCCGAGATGGTTTTTATGTCGGCCTGAATACCTGCCCCGCCACCCGAATCGCTTCCGGCAATGGACAGAACTTTTTTAAAGTATTTTTCCATATTCTTTAAGCTCGAAAATGATCAAAACCATGTTGAGAAAATAAAACCTGTCTGCCGTCTTTTTCCCAGATTATCTTGCTTTCTCCGTCAATGATTTTACCAATTGCAAAAAGATAACGGCCGAAAGTATCATAAAAAGCAGCATTAATTTTATCAAAACACCTTTCATCAATAGTACAGAGTAATACATAATCTTCACCTCCGGATGAAGCAATCATATCAGTGTTCCAGCCATGAACAGCAGCTGCTTTTTGTAATGTATCAGATACCGGCAGTTTATTCAGATATACAACTGCCGATTTTCCCGATGCTTTTATAATATGTTTCAGATCAGACGAAATACCATCTGAAACATCCATCATGGCATGCACTCCGGGGTGACTTGCCAGCCATTGACCTTCCTTCAGATGAGGCTCGGGCAGATGGTGACTATTAATTAATTTCAGATATTCTTCTGATACGGCAAGGTTTTTAAGTATAATTTCAAGGCCACCAGCCGAATCACCAAGGAAACCGGTAACACAAACAATATCATTGGTCTGCGCTGCTGAACGTAAACGTACATTGCCCTTACTGCATTTACCAATTACAGCCACATTTATAACAATTTGTTTTTTTGATTTGGTTGTATCGCCTCCAAGCAAAGGCACCTTATATTTTTCTGAAAGCCGGTGGTACCCTTTCATAAAAGCATCAATATATTCAACGTTTGTATCAACCGGAATTCCAATAGAAAGAAATGAACCCACCGCTTCGGCTCCCATAGCGGCTATATCGCTTAAATTTACTGCAAGCGATTTATAACCAAGGTGCTCAGGAGGAATTCTGTCTTTCAGAAAATGAATATCCTCAATTAATAAATCGGTGGTAATCACCATATCTTCTTTTTCAGTATATGGAATTATTGCACAGTCATCCCCAATACCCATATAACCGGGTTTTGACAAATCACCAAACATTTCTGCAATACGGCCGATTAATCCAAATTCTCCTATTTCGGTAAGTTTCATATATAATTTTTTATTTTCTGCAATTTTATTTATTGTAATAAGTTATTATTTGTTTCTGCAGGAGTTTATAACCTTTTTTATTTCATGCGCGGCATGTAAAGGATCGTCAGCTGCAACAATAGCTGAAACAACTGCCACGCCATGGGCGCCTGATTTAATCACATCAGCCGCATTCCCTGCGTGTATTCCGCCTATACCAACTATAATATGATTTGAAAATGCTGCAATTTCTTTTAATCCTTCTAATCCAAGCGGAGTACCTGTGTCAGTTTTTGTGCCGGTGATGAATACCGGTGATATACCAATATAATCAACATCAAGCTTATTGGCTTCTTTTGCCTGTTCGATATTTTCAACTGACAGTCCGATTATTTTATCGTAGCCCAGAATTTTTCGTGCTATGGTGTAAGGCATATCTTGCTGGCCAATATGCAGTCCATCGGCATCAACAGCAAGGGCAACATCAAGCCGGTCGTTGATAATTAAAGGAATATTATACGAGGCAAGTAATTTCTTTAATCTGAAAGCAATGCTGACAAATTCATTTGTCGTACATTTTTTTTCTCTTAATTGAACCATTGTTACACCGCCCTTTACTGCCTGTTCAGTAATAAATTCTGTTGTGCGGCCATGAGCCAGCATCCTGTCAGTTACCAGATATAATGAAGGATCAAAATCTTTCATTGTCTGACATTTAAAAAACGTACAATTTGCTCTTCAGAAAACTTATATAATTCATCCAGGAAATTTACCTGCATAGAGCCTGGCCCGTCAGATTTACCAGCAGCCAGCTCTCCGGCAATTCCTGTTACAGCCATAGCATGTGCTGCAGCCTGAAGAAAATTATGATTAACAGCTGCAAAAGCACCAACAATAGCTGTGGCAGTACATCCCATTCCTGTAACCTTTGCCATTAAAGGTGATCCGTTATAAACTTCAATAGTTGATTGGCTATTAATTATATAATCAACAGGGCCGCTGATAACCACTACGGCACCCGTGTTCCCGGCAAGTTGTCTTGCAAAATCAACTGCTACCTGGGGTGATACAACACTATCGACTCCTTTGGTAACAGCCTTCGAATCGATCAGTGCCATTATTTCAGAAGCGTTGCCACGTATTACCGAAGGACTGCATTGGCTTATTATCTGCCGGCTGATTAATGTCCGGTATGATGTGGCACCTGCACCTACAGGGTCGAGTATCACAGGAATTCGTTGCTCGTTGGCTTTTTTGCCTGCTTTAATCATGCTTTCTACCCAGTTTTTGCTCAGTGTGCCTATATTTATGACCAGTGATGATGCCAGCTTAACCATGTCTTCAACCTCATCTGCAGAATGAGCCATTACAGGAGAAGCACCAATTGCAAGTAATGCATTGGCTGTGCTGTTCATCACAACATAGTTGGTTATATTATGCACCAGTGGAGCATTCGTCCGGATTTTAAGTAAATCATTAATTAAAGATTCTTTTGTTATCATATCTTATTTTTTAAAATAAAAAACCGTTTCGCAGCAGACGAAACGGTATATTTTATTTTTTTGAAAAAATAAATATGACATACCATTTTCCTCCGCTGTTATTATACATATCAGGTTCAGGGGTATATTCTCAGCCTGCAAACGCAAGCACCCCCAATGGTATATTTGCTAAGATAAGAAATTTTTTGATTTAATAAACCAAAGGATGATGAAATAAAAATTATTCCAGATTCGTCAATTTATTTTTTCAGTTGACGAATCCGGGTTAATTTGAAAAAATTTGAGCCAAAGCGAAAAAAGTTGGGATATGATCAACACACTTTGTCATTAAAATAAATGAGGCAAAATGAAAAATTCGCCTTCGCTAGAAGCTACGGCGAACAAAAAAGCTCACCTTCGCTCTTTTATCAAAGAGCTTCGGCGGAGTGAGAAACTCGCCTTCGCTCTTTTGTCAAGGAGCTTCGGCGAAGTGAAGGACTCGCCTTCGCTAGAAGCTTCGGCGGAGTGAGAAACTCGCCTTCGCTAGAAGCTACGGCGAACAAAAAAGCTCACCTTCGCTCTTTTATCA
>CAZBCB010000006.1:0-293 GCA_964489905.1 uncultured Bacteroidales bacterium | reverse complement strand
AAGAGCTACGGCGGAGTGAGAAACTCGCCTTCGCTAAAAGCTTCGGCGAAGTGAAGGACTCGCCTTCGCTCGTTTGTCAAAGAGCTACGGCGGAGTGAGAAACTCGCCTTCGCTCTTTTGTCAAAGAGCTACGGCGAAGTGAAGGACTCGCCTTCGCTAAAAGCTTTGGCGGAGTGAGAAACTCGCCTTCGCTAGAAGCTACGGCGAACAAAAAAGCTCGCCTTCGCTCTTTTGTCAAAGAGCTTCGGCGAGCGAAGTCGGGGTGGTCAGACTCGAACTGACGACCACCTGCT
>CAZBCB010000005.1:0-19789 GCA_964489905.1 uncultured Bacteroidales bacterium | reverse complement strand
CAATAGAAACAATATTTTTAAATATTTAAGATGTTTCTATTGACCAATCTCGGATAATATTTTCCGGTTTGGCCAATGCTAAGTTAGAATAATTTTTTATCCCAGATTTGTCATTAGGAACGAGGCGAACTAATGACTTAACTGGGTTTATATCTCCTGACAGAAAAATTACCAAACGGATGAAAATAATTGGTTACTACTTGCTTTATCAGTATGGGGTTGAAATACAAAAATGTCGGCAAAACTTTTTATTTATATATTTTCAGTTTAGCAAATTTCAGCAACAGGTTTTTTTCTTCACCGAGCTGATGAAACCTCACGATAGCCTTGCGATTCGGGGCAAGGCCTTCGATGCTTATTACTTCACCCATACCAAACTGCCAGTGCTCAACCTTCATTCCAATTTCAATTTTATCGGGATTATCAGGTATAAAATCAGCGGGTGAACGGGTATTGTTTTTAACATGACTATCAGTTGCTTTCATAGGCTTTTTCACCTGTGAAGCATGGTTATTAGCTTTGAATGTCGGACTGCTGCCAATATTATTCAATGGCTTTGTTTTGTTGTTATCATAACCAAGATTATCCTGCAATGCAGCAGGCCAATGTATGAATGCCGGATCAATGTCGTATAAAAAACGACTGGGTTTTGAAAAAGTAAGAGTTCCCCACCGGTAACGGTTTTGTGCATAAGTTATTACAACTCTTTTTTTGGCGCGGGTTATGGCCACATAAAAAAGTCTCCGTTCTTCTTCAAGTTCTTGCTGTGAATCAACTGACAAACGTGAAGGGAATATTTCTTCTTCTACCCCTGCAATATAAACATTGTTGAATTCAAGTCCTTTGGCCGAATGCATAGTCATAATGGTTACCTTATTCCGGTCATCTTCTTTTTCATTATCCTGGTCAGTAAGCAGTGAGACATTTTCAAGAAAATCGGTTATACCGGCAGGCCGGTTCTCATTAATGGCATTATCAGTAAACTCCTTGATACCGTTTATCAATTCCTCAAGATTTTCATACCTGCTCCTTTCTTCAACTGTATTGCCATTTTGAAGGTCTTTCTTTATTCCCGACCTTATTGCTATAGTTTGTGTTGCCTCATAAGCATTGGCTGTATTTATCAGTTCTGTGAATTCTGTGATAAGTTGCCGGAAGTCTTTTAATTTTGTCAGTGTACCCTTATTTATCTCGATGATACCTGTATCAAGCAATTCAATTGTTTTCCATAGACTAATCCCTTTATTTGCAGCATATTGCTCGAGTTTCTGCATGGTTACGTCGCCAATGCCGCGTGCAGGGTAGTTGATAATACGTTTCAGGGCCTCATCATCATTGTGATTAACAGCAAGTCTCAGATAAGCCAGGATGTCTTTAATTTCCCTGCGTTGGTAAAATCCGATGCCGCCATATATTTTGTAAGGTATATTTCTCTTTCGCAAAGCTTCTTCAAAAATACGCGACTGGGCATTGGTACGATAAAGGATGGCAAAGTCACTGTATTGCTGATGCTCTGTAAGTATGGAATCAAGGATATGGTTTGAAATAAAATATCCTTCTTCAATGTCAGTAAGTAGTTTTTCGATTAATATTTTATTGCCTGGTTCATTTGCTGACCAGACTGTTTTTTTAATCTGATCTTTGTTTTTTGCAATCACGCTGTTGGCGGCATTAACAATAGTCTGTGTTGAACGGTAGTTTTGTTCGAGTTTAAAAAGCTTATAATCAGGATAATCGTGCCTGAAATTTAAAATGTTTTCAATTTTAGCTCCCCTGAATGAATAAATGCTTTGTGCATCATCACCAACAACGCATACATTGCGGTGTATGGATGCCAGTTTGTTTACTATCAGATATTGCGAATAATTAGTATCCTGATATTCGTCGACCATGATGTAATTAAACCGTTGCTGATAAGCAGTCAGAATTTCAGGGAAATCGCGGAACAGGATATTGGTATTAAGAAGCAGGTCATCAAAATCCATGGCATCGGCATTTTTGCAACGGTTACAATAAGTCTCATATAATACATTGAGATATGGCCTGCGGATAGAATGGTCGTAGGCCATAAGTTCGTTATTGTTTTTATAGGCAGCGGGTGTAATCAGATTATTTTTTGCCCATGAAATACGACCAAGCACATCGCCTGGTTTATAAAGCTGTTCATCGAGTTTAAGGTCTTTTAATATCGATTTGATCAGGCTTTTTGAATCAACCGTGTCATAAATGGTATAATTAGCCGAATAACCTGTTGCCTGATGTTCGATTCTGAGAATACGTGCGAAAATGCTGTGAAAAGTACCCATCCATAAATATCGCGCCAATTCGTGGCCCACCAGTCGGCCGATACGTTCTTTCATTTCGCCTGCAGCTTTGTTAGTGAATGTAAGGCATAATATTTCCGAAGGCTTTACACCCTGGCTTAAGAGGTATGCGACGCGGTAGGTAAGAACACGTGTTTTACCGGCTCCGGCACCGGCAATGACCAGTGAAGGGCCCTCAGTGTTCAACACAGCCTGATATTGATTTTCATTAAGTTCCTTCAGATATCGGTCCACTGAAAAAAAAATTTAAGCATCAAAGTTAGGCATTGCAATTATTTTCTGCGGCCTGATGAAGGTTTTTTTTGAATAAATAATTAACAGCATTTTTTAGCGTTATAAAATAATTCATCCTGAGATGATAGGAATGAATGATTTTTTTTATCATTGTATCTGGTTAATAATTTTAAATTGAAAGTTGTATAATATTCATGGCCAAAACCGTAAAATCAGTAATTGTCAGTTTTTTATTATTTAATTTGCATTTACAGGCGCAGATTTCGGCTCCCCAAAAGAATGGGGGTATCCTTGCAGCATATTCATCCAATCAGGGTAATGATTCGGTTTTTATTTTCAACAGGCCTGAATATCAAGCTAACCACACGGTAAGTCTTGTTGCTACATCTGTAGACAAAACACCCGGATGGAACTTTATCTGGTCAGTATATAATCCGATCTCCTGTTCATGGGAGGTTATTCCAAAAGCTGATACCGGCAATATTTCAACTATTGATACCATTACAATAAACTCAGGCTATCAGGTAATAATGTCAAAGGGGCTTCAAAATGATACTTTTACTGTTTGGGTAGTATTTAATGACTTTTCCGTATCCATTACCAACAAGGATGATTCTGCCAAAATACGTTTCGGTGATTACAATTGTACATCAGTAAGTTTTTTTTCTGATACGACTGTTTCTCAGCTGATATACTATGATCCATACACCTGTGCAGTTCATACAGTGAAAAATTCATATACTATCAGATGGACTGCTTCTGATGAAGAGTCTGATGTTCCTTCCAACAGGCTGATCACACGGCTCAACAGCCCGCCTTATAAAGATACATGGTATAAGATAAGCATAACTGATAATTTTAAACTGGTAAGAACAGACTCTGTCCTTTGTCCGGCCATAGCTTCAAAAGCCTTAATGCAGGCCAGTTATATTGCTTTGTCTGATTCTGTTGAGTATCATGATAAGCTATATAGGTATTATTATGATGATGAAAAGTCAGCTCCGGGAAAGTTTAAATTTGACCTGTCGGGGTCGGAAAATGCTGTGTGGTACCAGATAAAATTTGGTGACGGTGAAATATATGAACCGGCGACTGACACTGAAAGAATAGTCCATGAATATAAATTTCCGGGAGAATATACTGCTGTGCTGATTACTAAATCTCCTGATCCATTGGGTTGTATTGATTCATTCAGGCTTGATAATTCCATTGAGTTAGACGATACTTTGTTTATGTTACCAAATGTATTTACACCCAATGCTGACGGACATAATGATGTACTTATTTTATATGAGGAAAATTCGAATAATGTGTTCCGAAGCGAGGATGTTTCGGTAACAACCATTGAGATAACCATTTTTAACAGGGCAGGCAGAAAAGTACATGAATATGCAGGCAATATAAGAGACTGGGAAGGGTGGGATGGAAATATTATGAAATCAAACCTGCCTGCTCCTGAAGGAGTTTACTTTTATTGCCTTACTTATTATTATTTTATAACAAAAGAGGGAGAAAATCCCCGACAATCGGCCGTTTTTAAACATAAAAATTTAAAAGGCTTTATTCATTTATACAGGGAAGACTAAGAAATCGCTCCTCTCAGGTACGGCTTTTAAAATACAATTTTAAGCAGAATATTTTATTCGCGGTATGTCAATGAAAGAATCAATTGACGAATTCTGGATTATATTTCTTATGCTTCTTCCTGCTGTTCTGCTTCATAAGCTTTCAGCAATTCTTCCTGTATGTTGCCGGGCACCTGCTCATATTCGAGGAATTTCATCGTATAAATGGCTCTTCCTCCGGTAAGTGAACTAAGAGCGGTGGAATATTTATTCATCTCAGCAAGAGGTACTTTGGCTGTAATTTTCTGAAATCCCATTTCGCTTTCCATTCCGAGCACAATTGCACGCCTGCCCTGAAGGTCACTCATCACATCTCCCATACGGTCGCTGGGGACAAGTACTTCAACTAAGTAAATTGGCTCAAGGATTTTGGGGTTGGCTTTTTTGAATGCCATACTGAAAGCATTACGTCCTGCAAGTCTGAATGATATTTCGTTTGAATCAACAGGGTGCATTTTACCATCATAAACACAAACCCTGATATCACGGGCATATGAACCAGTGAGCGGCCCTTCTTCCATTTTTTCCATGATACCTTTCAGGATAGCCGGCATAAAACGCGCATCGATAGATCCGCCAACAATACAGTTGTAATAAATAAGCTTGCCTCCCCATGCAAGGTTGATTTCTTCCTCATCACGCACATTCATTTTGTATTCCTTGCCATCAATCACATACATTGTAGGTTTAGGAGCACCTTCTTTAAAAGGTTCAATAATCATGTGCACTTCGCCAAACTGGCCGGCACCACCCGATTGTTTTTTGTGTCTGTAATCGGCCTGGGCTACTTTTGTAATAGTTTCACGGTAAGGAATTCTTGGCGGAATAAATTCAGTACCAATTTTAAATATGTTATCCATGTGCCATTTCAGGATATTAAGATGATATTCACCTTGCCCTGAAAGGATAATCTGTTTGAGTTCCTTTGAATATTCTATCTGTATGGTAGGATCTTCAAAATTCATTTTTTGCAATGCCTCACCCAGTTTTTCCTCATCGCCTTCACTGAGAGGTCTGATGGCCGTACGGAATTTAGGTTCGGGAAAGACAATAGGATCAAATTTTATAGATGTATCGGTAGATAACGTATGATTAATTTTTGTGCCTTTCAGTTTAACTGTTGCGCCAAGGTCACCTGCAATCATTGAAGGCAGTTTGGTGCGGTTTTTTCCTGCAACAAGAAAGATTTGTGCAATGCGTTCTTTGTTTTGCGTTGTGTTATTTACCAGATCAATACCTTCGGTAATCTGTCCTGACATAACCTTAAAATAGGCAATTTCACCAATATGGGGCTCAGATGATGTTTTAAATACAAAAATTGCAGGAACTCCTGCTTTATCGCATTTAATTTCCTTACCATTAGCCTTAATCGGCGGCATTTCATCCGGAGATGGTACTACCTGTGTAATGAATTCAAGCAACCTGCTTACACCCATATTCCTTTTTGCCGAAACGCAGAATATAGGAAAAAGTCCACGCTGTTTCAACCCTTGTTTAATACCTTTCTGAAATTCTTCAGGACTGAGGGTATCATTGGCAAAAAACTGCTCCATAAGTGATTCATCGCTTTCGGCAGCTCGTTCAATAAGCTGTGAATGATACTCTTCAGCCTGGCTCTTTTGGTCGGCCGGAATATCAAGTATTTGTGGTTTTCCTCCGTCTTTGGGATATTTGTACATTTTCATGGTTACAACGTCAATAACCGAATCAAAACCTGAACCGGCATTAACAGGAAACTGAGCTATTACTGCATGGCTGCCAAAGCGCTCTTTTATTGATTCAATGGTTTTTTCCCAGTTTACTTTTTCATGGTCAAGATGATTCACAACAAAAATGATAGGTTTTGATGCCCTTGAAAGATAACGGCCATGCACTTCAGCTCCAACTTCAACTCCGTTCTGTGCATTGATAACCATAAGTGCGGTATCTGCCACCGGTAATGATGACACTACGCCACCGATAAAATCATCCAGCCCTGGTGCATCAAGTATATTGATTTTATGATCATTATATTCTGTGTAAAGCAGAGATGAATAAACGGAACAGGTATTATTCTGTTCAATTTCCTTAAAGTCAGAAACGGTGTTTTTACTTTCCACTTCGCCACGCCTTTCAATTACACCCCCTTCAAATAACATGGCCTCAGCAAGTGTGGTTTTACCTGATCCTGAATTGCCAACAAGCACGATGTTTCTGATCTGATTTGTAGAATATGATTTCATGTCAAAATATTATAAACAAAATATTATTAATACTTTATATAAAAAAAGCTTCTGAAAAAGACTTGCAAAAATAACATTTTTTTAATAAGTAGCAAGAAAGGTTAGCTAAGCTTTAATAATCAATAATTTTTTCGTATATTTATAGAATAGCTTGAATAATTTATTGCATGCGTATATCTTTTTCCATCCTGCTATTGCTGACCATGCTGGTTTCGCATGCTCAATTCAGCGAACTGAGGTTTCAGCATATTAATACAAAGAATGGCCTTTCAAATAATATTATCCGTTGCATTACACAGGATCATCTGGGTTATATATGGATAGGCACTGAAGACGGATTGAACCGGTTTGACGGATATTCAAACAAGGTATTCAAGAAAATACTGGGTGATACAAACAGCCTGGCCGATAACATGGTTTACAGCATTTACAGGGATTTACACAACGATATATGGATAGGCACTCAGACCGGTCTTTGTTTGTATAATGAAAACAATGATAATTTTAAGACTTTTATCCTTGACAGAACACAGTATCATGTAAATACAGCCAACCGTGTCACAAGGATAAATGAAGACACAAAGGGTAACTTATATATAGCTGCTGAACTGGGATTCATTTATAAACTGAACAGAAAGACAGGAAATTTCGAAAAGGATGTTCATAATTTCAAAAGCATCAGAGATTTTATTATAGACCGTCAGGGAAATTTCTGGTTGGGTGGATATGATGGCCTTTTCAGGTATAACATTACAACGAATGAAATAAAACACTGGGAGTATTTTGATTATAAAAACAAGCGCTATTCAGTGCGTGATGTAAATACCATTTTTGAAGAAGGAGATACTATATGGGTAGGCACAATTAAAGGAAGGATATTTCACATTCTGAAATCAACATTTGAAATAAGTCCGTTCAGATATAACCTCGATAGCAGTTATTTCATCTATGATATATTCAGAAGCAGAAAGGGAATATTATATTTTTCAACAGCCAACGGATTGTACTTATATGATAAGCATAATGACAGGATTATTTCATATCAGTATCAGCCTTTTGACCAGTATGGAATTAGCGGACATGGCGTTACACTTACATATGAAGATATGCAGGGAAATATCTGGTTGGGCACATATCAAGGAGGAGTTGACCTTGCAGTATCAGGAAAAGCTTTCAGAAATTATAACCAGTTCAGCCGGGGGTTCAGCCTTGATGTGCTTAATATCAGGGCAGTGATGGAGGACAGCAAAGGATGGCTCTGGCTTGGCTCTTTTGATAAGGGGATTAATGTTATTAACCCAAAAACAGGCGAAAAAATGTTATTTATGCCTGATGAAAAGAATCCCTTCTCTTTGCCCTTTGGTACGGTTTTTACTATTTTTGAGGATAGCCGAAAGGATATATGGATAGGTACATACCTTGGCTATTTACAAAAATACGACCCTCGGACACGGTCATTCTTATCATATCCGTTTTATCCATCGAAAAAAGAGGCAAGTGAAGGTCGTGATATCAGATCAATTATTGAAGACAAGGAAGGCAATTTGTGGCTGATTCCTCACAGCCATGGCATGAGCATGTTTAATCCACGTACAGGAACATTTAAACATTACAGACGCGATTATTCCAATTTATCGAATTCTATTGCCGATGACTGGGCATTTCAGTTGCTGCTTGACCATGAAGGATTTATATGGATTGCAACTCCATCGGGTTTGTCAAAATTTAATCCGAAAACAGAAAAATTCAGGAATTATTACCATAATCCGGATGATTCAGCCAGCCTGTGCAATAATTACATTAATATAATTTTTGAAGATTCAAATCATAATCTATGGATTGGCACTTCATTCGGTCTCGACATATTTAACAGGAAAAATGAAAAGTTTCGTCATTTTTATGTTAACGATGGATTACCAAGTCTTCAGATTAAAAGTATTCTTGAACATACCCCCGGGGAACTATGGATCAGTACAGGATACGGACTATCGCGGATGCGATACTTGCAGGATACAGTATCCGGAAATATAACTGCAACTTTCAGAAATTATAATACATCCGATAACCTTCAGGATAATTTTTTCTGGGAACGTTCTGCATGGAAGACTAAAGAGGGTTTACTTGCTTTTGGCTGCGAAAAAGGATTAATCATGTTTAATCCTGATGAAATTTCTGATAATACCGTTATTCCAAAAGTATATATTACCGGATTAAGGCTTTTTAATGAACCGGTGAAAATAGGAGATTATGATTCTTTACTCAGACAAAATATCAGGTTAACATCAGAAATTAAATTTAATCGCCATCAGAATTATTTCACCATTGAATATGTTGCCATCAATTATGTTGCCAACGAAAATAATCAGTACGCCTATATGCTTGAAGGTTTTGACAAGGACTGGATAACAGTTGGGAACAAACGCGAAGCATCTTATACCAATCTTGATCCCGGCAGGTATGTGTTCAGGGTTAAGGCTTCAAATAATGATGGATATTGGAATGAAGAAGGAGCTTCACTTAAAATAACCATCAAACCTGCCTTTATTGATACTATATGGTTTAAATTGATTATTATTTGTGGCATTGCCTCACTGGTATTGTTCTTTTATTATTACAGAATCAGTATTTTTAAAAGCCAGAACATTATACTTGAACAGAATGTTGAGAAAAGAACGGAACAGTTGATGAAAGCGAATATTGAACTGGAAGAAAAAAACAAACGCATCCTTGCCCAGAATGAGGAAATAATAAAACAAAACCTTGAGATATTTAATAAAAACGAAGAAATAAACAAACAGAAACTTCTGCTTGAGCAACAGAAAAATGAGGTAGAAAATGCTTATAAAGAACTTGCACTTTATCGGGACAAACTGGAAGAAATAGTTGAAAAAAGGACGTTTGAGCTGCTTGAAGCAAAAGAAAAAGCGGAAGAATCCGATCGATTAAAATCATCCTTTCTTGCAAATTTATCACATGAGATACGAACGCCGCTTAATTCAATCATAGGTTTCAGCAGCCTGATTTTTAATGAGGAAATCTCTGAGACAGAACGCAAAAATTACCAGTCAATTATTGAAAGCAGCAGTGTTACTTTACTTAATCTGATAAATGATATTATTGATATTTCAAAAATAGAAGCAAAACGACTTGAAATAATTATCAATGATGTGCCTCTGGCCAAAATATTCAATAATTTGAAGCAGATATATTCCTATGAAGTACAAAAACAACAGCTTTTTGAAAAAAAGCAGCTGGAATTCAGGGTTAATATTGATAAGAATATATTATCCCTGGTTATTTCTACAGATGAAATCAGGCTTAATCAGGTGCTTTCAAATTTAATCAATAATGCCATTAAGTTTACCTCAGAAGGTTACATTGAAGTTGGTTGCAAGTTTCTTGCAGATAATGAAACGCTTGAATTTTATGTTAAAGATACAGGGGTTGGTATAAAAAAAGAGTATCATGATGTTATTTTTGACCGTTTCAGAAAGGTTGAGGATGATACTAATGCAATATACAGAGGAGCCGGATTGGGACTGGCTATTTCACGTCAGTTAATAAAACTTTTAGGCGGTGATATCCGGGTGGATTCTGAACCTGGCAAAGGGTCTGTTTTTTATTTTACTCTCCCGGTAAAAATTAATAAGCAGCCTGTTAATTTAGCAGAGCCTAAAATCAAGGTACAAACCATACCTTTGTTACATGGAAAAGCGATACTCGTTGCAGAAGATGATTATTCAAATTATTTATACATTGAGAAGTTATTGAATAAGACTGGAGCAAAAGTATTTCATGCTGCCGATGGTTTCGAGGCAGTGGAAATAATGAATAAAAATCCGGAAATTGATTTGATATTAATGGATATTAAAATGCCGAAAATGAATGGTACGGATGCTCTTTATAAAATACGTGAGCATTTTACACAGGTACCTGTCATTGCACAGACTGCGTATGTTCTGACTGAAGAAATTAAAAAATTTTTTGAGGCCGGTTTTAATGATTATATCTCAAAACCCATTAAACCTGATGATTTTTATTCATTATTAAATAAATACCTCGCCTGATAACAGGCAATTTGATTGATCAGGCAATCCAGCGGACAAAACTTATATCCTGCCTGTGCGGTAAAAGTTCATGCTTAGGAAACAGGCGAATGCCATAAGTAAAAGTGCCTGGTTGTGATATTTTTACCTGTGTGGTATACGTAGCTTTGTCACCCACATGATCTTTTAATAAAAACTCATGAGTAGATACTAATCTTTCGCCGTTTTCTGTAATTACCAGTTCTACTCCAACCTCGCTGGCAGCAATTTCATTCAGGTCAAGAACAACCCTGCCTTCATAAACCTGGTTAATGTCAAGTATTTCAGTGTTTTTATTAAATAGGTTAACCTCCAGCACATTAATATTATTCCATGATTTGGCAATACGTTTTTTCCATGAAGCCACTTTTTTTGTCAGTTCAAAATCATCTTGCTGCAAAAGCTGAGTGCGTTCGTATAGTTTAAGATAATAACGCTGCATGTAATCATTAATCATACGCGTGGTTGTGAAGTGAGGGGCAATGTTAACAAATGAATTCTTAATCATCTTAACCCATTCTGAAGGAATATCGTTGGTGTTTCTGTTATAAAATGCAGGTATAACTTCTTGTTCAAGAATTGTGTAAATGATTTCAGCATCAAGGTCATCCTGCATGTTAGGGTCGTCATAAGCGGTTTCGTTGGTGAGTGCCCATCCTGCATCGGGATGATACCCTTCGACCCACCAGCCGTCAAGTACACTAAGATGAAGCGTACCGTTTAAAACTGCTTTTTCGCCGCTTGTTCCTGATGCTTCAAGGGTACGTACGGGGGTATTAAGCCATAGGTCAGCTCCCTGCACCATCGTCCTGGCAAGGTTCATATCATAATTCTGCAGAAAGATAATTTTACCCAGAAATTCAGGGCGTTTGGAAAATTCGAAAATAAGCTTGATTAAATCCTGTCCGGCTTTATCATTGGGGTGAGCTTTACCGGCAAAAATAAATTGCACCGGTTTGCCGGGAATATTCATGATTTTTGCAAGCCGCTCGGGATTTCTGAATAAAAGGTGAGCTCTTTTATATGTAGCAAAGCGTCGGGCAAAACATATTGTGAGCGATTGTTCTGACAGGGTGTTGTTTATGGCAACTATCTGACGCGGATCTTCATGCCGCCTTATCCAGTTTTCCTTAAAACGTTCTCTGATGGTCCGGATAAATTTCTTTCTCAGTGTTTGTTTTACCTGCCAGATAAGTTCATCAGGCATTTCTTCAATTTTTGACCATCTGTCAAAGCCAATCAGATTTTGTTCAAAATCTTTGCCGAGGTGCTCTGCAAAAAGCTTTTTCCATTCTTTTGCTGTCCATGTGGCAAAATGTACTCCGTTAGTAACATAACTGATATGCAATTCTTCGGGAAGATACCCGGGCCAAAGTTTGGCAAACATTTCCTGAGTAACAGTGCCATGCAGCATACTTACGCCGTTAACTTCCTGAGCAAGATGGGCAGCAAGAATGCTCATATTGAATTTTTCGTCCCAGCTGTTAGGAGTGGTGCGGCCGAGTGCCATCAGTTCATTCCAGCTTATATGAAGTCTTTCAGGGTAATGACCAATATACCTTCTGAGCAATTCTTCATCAAAAGCATCGTGGCCGGCAGGCACAGGAGTGTGGGTAGTAAAAAGCGTTGAAGACCTCACAATTTCACGTGCTTCAGCAAACGTAAGATTTTGCAGTTGTATGTATTTTCGCATGCGTTCAAGCCCTATAAATGCGCTATGTCCTTCATTGCTGTGAAACAGGTCGGGATGAATATTTAGCAGATCAAGTGCTCTTATGCCTCCTATGCCAAGCAGTAATTCCTGCTTTAATCTGTTTTCATAACTACCGCCATATAAATGGTGGGTAACGGATCTGTCTTCTTCAATATTGGCATCAAAATCTGTATCGAGCAGAAATAATTTATTACGTCCGATAGCCAGTTCCCATATCCGTGCATACATAGGTCTGCCAGGTAACACAATAGATATTGTTTTAAAGTGCCCGTTTTCATCCTTTACCGGTTTGATAGGCAATTTTGAAAAGTGCTGAAAATCATAAACACTTTGTTGTTCTCCGCGAGTGGTGATTTGTTGTGTAAAATATCCATAACGATATAGTAATCCGATTGCAACAATATTAATCTTGCGGTCACTGGCTTCCTTTATATAATCGCCGGCCAGAATGCCAAGTCCACCTGAATATATTTTCAGTGAATTATGTAACCCGTATTCCATGCTGAAATAAGCAATACAAGGTTTAATGGCTGATACATCTTCCTGCATATAACTTTTGAATCGCTTATATACCTGATTTACCCGTTCGGTATATTTTTTATCACGGCTCAAGGATTCAAGGCGCTCATAACTCACCTGTTCAAATAATATGAATGGATTCTGGTCACATTTATTCCATATTTCCGGGTCGATGGTTTCAAGCAATTCCTGTGCTTCGTTATCCCATGTCCACCAGAGATTTTGAATTATATCATGCAGTGGAGCAAGAGGTTCGGGCAGGGATGATTTTACTATAATGCGTTTCCAAACGGGTTCATTTCCGGCAGGAATAACGTATTCATGAACAAGTTCACTGGGTTTTTCTTCAATTTCAACAAAACGGTCTTTTCTTTCAGCAACCTGCTGAAGCGCAATATCATAGGCCTGGAAGTAGTATGAAATTAATGTTTTCCAGAGTGCGATACGTGATACTTCAAAGGCGCATTCACGTACTTTTGTCATTTCATCAGGTGTCAGATTGCATTTATGACGAATTGATTCCGTAATATGGGATATAACTTCAGAATCATTATCGTCAGTGCGGTTTATAACATCAATGCATTTTACGGATGTTGAACAGTTCTTATTAACCCATAACCCGAAGCCTGCAAGAGTTGTAGTAATTGTAGGCACTGAAAAAGCAAGGCTTTCCAATGGCGTATATCCCCATGGTTCATAATAGGATGCAAATATTGTAAGGTCTAAACCGATTAATAAATCATAGTAAGGCATATTGAAAATGCCATCATTTCCATTCAGGTATGAAGGTACAAACAACACTTTAACGTGGTCTTCAGGCTTGTTTTCAAGACCTGCTTTTTTAATACGGTTTAAAATAGCATCCCATTCAGCATCATGTAAATTATGGGTGAGATATCGTGAATAATTATCGTCGTTTTCAGTATCATCTGTTTGGGGTTGTATTATATCCTTTCTTGGGCCGTAATGATTGGCAGGGATAAGAATATAGGCCAGAATAGGTTTTTTCAATGTATCAGATTTATTGAGCATGCCCAGCGCATCGATAAACAAATCAATACCTTTATTCCGGAATTCATAACGGCCGCTTGTTGCTATCAGGAATGTATTTTTATCTATACTTTGTTTAAGCACTTTTCCGGCAATCTCGACAAGTTTGTCTCTGGCTTCTTCACGTTTTTGCACGAATTTTTCCTTTGCCGGTACGAAAGTATCTTCAAAACCATTGGGGGTAATAACATCAACATGTTTTTGCAAAAAATGCAGGCATTCCTTTGCTGTGATTTCACTGACTGTGGTGAATACATCAGCTTGCTGTGCAGATAGTTTTTCAAGAGAATGTTTTGAAATTACATTAAATTCTTTTGCGATTTCATCTGCATCATATGTATCCAGATTTTTATATAACGGACGGTTATGGCCTGCCAGACAACGGCCTATAACTGTTGCATGTGTAGTAAAAAGATTACCTACCTGAGGTAATTTCTGTTTTAAGTATAATAAACCCGTACCGGTCATCCACTCATGAAAATGAGCAATTATCCGGTCTTTTGATGTAAGGTTAAATTTTACAAAACTTTCAATCACCTTACCTGCCATATATCCAAAAAGAGCAGGCTCAATATAGTCCCACTGACCCGAGAGAGAGTCAAGCCTGTATTGTTCCCAGAGTTCAAAAAATATTTTATCTTTTATGGCAAAAGAACTTGAAAAATTAATGGTAATGGCAACCGGATAGCCACTGATATTCCATCTGCCGGTTTTAATGAACAAACCTTCAGATTCGGCATGCTTCTTCCATGAACTGAATAATTGAGGATCTTCAATAAATTCATGATTACCCGATTCATCTTTTATAAGATCGGGGCCGATAACTATATAATTGTTTTTCAGCTCGTTTACAAGTGATAAAGCTTTTGTGGCAATGACCGTATGTATTCCTCCAACCTTGTTGCATACTTCCCAACTTACTTCAAAAATATAATCAGGTGTTAAATGACTCTTCATTATTATAAGATGTTGATTATCAATACAATACTATAATTGTATTTTATCTGCAATGAAACAAAAATTTTAGATAATTGCAAAGAAATATTGTTTATTTATTTTTTTTCGCTTTTGACGATTTCTTTTTACTTGTCTTAGGGTTCACTAATTTTTTGGTTTTGTTTCCTGTGGTTGTTTTGGTTTTTTTATTGGCTGTTTTTATTGTTCTGCTGACCGAACTGATTTTTGCCTTGCTTGACTTTAAACGTTTCAGCTCATTTTCATATTTTCTGATCATTTCATCTTTTTCATCAATAATTTTTGACAGATTCATTAGTTCCTGGTCAGTACTGCTTTCGGGTACGAGTGCATTTAACCTGATAGTAAAATCGCTCAGAATATTCATGTAGTTAATATAAGCATCATAGGGGGAGTCGTAAGGGTTAAAGTAGGCATGTATCTCACCGTCAGAAAAAAACTTGGTTGACATGTAATATAAATGATCACTTGATTGCAGGTACTTGAAATCTTTTTTAATACGCTGATCAGTACAACGATTTACTTTGTCAGTAAGAGAATATAAACGGTTAAAAGCATCTCTTTGCAGGTCATTACCTAGCCATGCTGTGAGGTCTCTTTCTTCATCAGCCCATGAGATGGGGTAGGGAACGTTGATGGCTGAAATGGGCTGAAGATTTTGTGCTATTTCGCTTGGTGTTCCGAAAGTAAATTTTGAATTACGGAATACACATCCGGGTAAAGCTTTCAGGAAGTCAAAAATACCTGATTCAAGCCACTGGTGTTCGCCAAATGTTTCATAGTCAATAAAAATGTTTATGGTTTCTTCTTTTTTGTCAACCTTGTTCAGCCATGATACGAATTTTTCTGCTGTAAGGGGGAATTCAGACCATGCTCTGTTGCTGAAACGAAAGGCAATGTCATCGCTAAGCCTGAAGTTGCGTAGTAAAACTTTCAGCCGGGGGTTGATGGCATTGCAATATAAATAGTTCGGGCTTTTCCATCCCAAAACATGTTTGGCACCTTCAGTAAGAATTGCTGAAAATCCCATGTCAGCTACGTCGGCACCAATCTGATCGGAATAAACCAGCTCAGTATTTCGGAATACCGAAGGTTCATAATTAAAATATGATTTTATTTTTTGCCTGTGTTCATCAACCTGCCTGAAAAATTCATTTTTGTCCTTAAGAGATACCAGGGAATGTGAATAGGTTTCCGCGAGAAATTCAACACAACCGGTTTGTGCAAGTTTTCTGAAACTCTCCAGAACATCGGGGGCATAAAGTTCAAACTGATCAAGGGCAATGCCTGAGATAGAAAAGGCTACTTTAAAATCGCAACCGTATTCCTTTATTATTTTAAGAAGTACTTTGTTTGCAATAAGGTAACTACGGTCAGCCACTCTTCTCATGATAGATTCATTCATGTAATCATCATAATAATAGTGGTCATTCCCGATGTTAAAAAACCGATACCTTTTTAGCCTGAACGGCTGATGAATCTGAAAATACAAGCAAATTGTCCTCATGCTTAATTAATTAAATAATTTAGGTTAATGAATAATATATTTCTTTAACTTTTGATGCAGCTTTTTCCCATTTCAGGTTGTCAACCTCATCTTTTACATTATTGCGTAACATGGTGGAAAGGCCGTCATATTTCAGAATGCCATAAATGGCATCAGCCATGGCATGAATATCCCAGAAGTCGATTTTTATGGCATGCTGTAATACTTCTGATACGCCTGATTGTCTTGAGATAATTACCGGCACATTTGACTGCATGGCTTCCAGGGGCGATATGCCAAAAGGCTCAGATACTGAAGGCATTACATAGACATCACTGAGTGAAAAGAGCTGAAAGACATCTTCGCCTTTCAGAAAACCGGTAAAATGAAATCTTTCACCCATATGCAGTGCAGCAACCCTGTGAATGATATGTTTCAGCATATCACCGCTTCCGGCCATCACAAACCTTACATTTTTCATTTTCTGCATCACAAGGTGAGCGGCTTCGACAAAGTATTCAGGTCCTTTTTGTAATGTTACACGGCCGAGAAAAGTCACAATTTTATCATTAATACTTTTTTCACGCTTAATCATTTCGCGGTTTTCAATTGGTTCCACTGCGTTATGCACAGTAATAACCTTTTCAGGTTTAATTCCGTATTTTTCAATAATAATATTACGTGTAAGATTACTGACAGCAATAATTCTATCAGCCATCTCGAGACCGTTTTTTTCGATTTCAAAAATACCCGGATTGACGTTTCCGCCACTTCGGTCAAATTCAGTGGCATGTACATGTACAATTAACGGTTTCCCCGAAACCATCTTGGCTGCAATACCAGCCGGAAAGGTGAGCCAATCGTGTGCATGTATGATATCAAAATCGTATGAAACACCTAAAACTGATGCAATAGCAGCATAATTGGCAATTTCCTGAAAGAGATTTGCAGTATATCCGCCACTGAATGTCAGTTTACCCGAAAAAGTAGTGTTAACAAGATATCTTTTACCAAATTCACTGCCTGACATCAGGTTTTCAAATTCTTCAGGCGTAGTGTAGGGAATTATGGCAGAACCTACTTCAATAAAATGAATGCGCCTGAAAAAGCCTTTATAATCAACAACACGATTACTGACAACTACGTCCCCGGCGTTTATCAATGATACTATCTGCTGATCTTCATCACCGTATGCTTTGGGCACCACAAACAATATATCAATATCGCCTGTTTGTTTGAGCCCTTTGGTTAAACCATAACAGGCAGTTCCGAGGCCGCCCGAAATATGGGGAGGAAACTCCCATCCAAACATTAAAACACGCATAGCGTAAGAATAAATTTAATTAGGTTAAACATGCATACTATCTTTTGATTCTGAAAACTTTTCAATTTTTTCAATTATTCTTAATAATGCTGCCACACTCCAAGCCTGAGAAATTGCACCCCTCGGACGATGCGGAGGATCTCCGTCATATATTTCAGGAATTGTTCCTATGCCATATTCGGTAATGGCATCTTCAAAACCATCAATAAGTGTTTTTATTTTATAAAGGCCGCTTTCTTTGTACAGGTTCAGATAACCTTCACAGAAAGGTTCTAAAAGCCAGGGCCAGACAGTACCCTGATGGTAAGCTCCGTCACGTTGCTCCTGGTTGCCGTAATAAATGCCTTTGTAGTTTTCATCGTTTGGTGTAAGTGTACGAAGGCCGCGCGGTGTTAATAAATCTCTTTCAACGACAGTCAGTATGCTTTTTTTCATTTCATTATCAAGCATATTGAATTCCATGGCAACAGCAATTACCTGGTTAGGCCTGATCGACCAGTCTTTTTTGTCTTCATTAACGACTTCAGCCAGGTAGCCCTTTTTACTGTCCCAGAAAACTTCAATAAATGATTCTTTAATTATAGAGGGCAATTCAGACCAGTGCCCGGTAAAATCATTGTCCTTTGCTTTTTTTGCCAGTTCAAGTGCAAACATCACTGCGTTATACCAGAGGGCATTGATTTCAACTGCATAGCCTGAACGGGGTGTAACCGGCTTGCCGTTTACAATAGCATCCATCCATGTCAGCGCTTTGCCTTTTTCGCCGGCATAAATTAATCCGTTGTCATGCATCCTGATATTGAAACTGGTGCCTTCCCTGTATGCGTTTAATATAGCCTTCATTGAAGGGCCATATTCTGACCATATTGATGCAGCTGATTTTACAGCATGATTATATTGCTGTAAAGCCCAGAAAAACCAGAGCGGTGCATCAACAGAATTAAAAGCAGGATTATCGTCTGACCCCATATTGGGGAATAAACCTCCTTTTAGCTTGCTTACCATCGTATCGAGCACATCCTTGCATGTCTGAACATCTCCTATTGACAATGTCAGGCCTGGAAGTGAAATAAAAGTATCCCGCCCCCATGAGCCAAACCATGGGAAACCTGCAATTATTTCAGTCTTCTTGTCTTTTTTAACGATGAACTGCTGTGCAGCGTTAATCAGGCAATTTTTGAAACTTATCCGCGGAGTTCTTTTCTCCAGCTCAAGATCAAACTTCTGTTTCAGGTTATTCGGATCATCTTCAGCTGTCGATGCCGAAAAGATAACCACATCTCCCTCTCTGGCCGACATTTCAAAATAGCCGGGGACAAACAAGTCTTCTCTGAAATCATAACCTCTTTTCTGCTCTTCTAAATATTCAATATTATAATACCAGTCGGGTACCTGTACAAATTCGGCTTTTTTTGAAAACTGCATATAAAGATAAGGGTATCCATCATAAAGCTTCGAACATATTCCATTAGTAACTTTTTTTATTTTTGTGTTGGCATAAAGATTAGCTTTGCTTAATGAGTGCATATTCCTGAACGCAAGAAAAGGCCTGAACCTTAATTTAACCGGTACATCCGATTCCATGATTGTATAGCGCAGCAGTATCTGGTCTTCCTTTTGCACCAGAAGGCTTTCCTTTTTAATGAATACACCTCCTACCCTGTATATATGGGTTGGAATAGGATTAGCATAAAAATCCCTTAAATATTTATGTCCTTTTGGGGAATAAATATCGCCCTGGTATTTATGAATACCTAAATTGAACTCACTTTTATTTTCGATAATGGTTTCATCAAATGAAGACAACAACACATGCCTGTCGTTATCAAGATGCTCAACCGGTGTTACAAGTAATCCGTGATATTTGCGTGTATTGCAAAAAACAAGGGTTGTTGAACAATACGATCCTGCCCGGTTGCTTCTTAATATTTCCCGGCTTAGTGAATATTCAAGATTTATTAACTGGGTTTTATCAATTTTAAGATAGGCCATATAACGATAATTTTGTTACACAAGTTATTAAATTATTAGCTAAAAACATGGAATTTGTTTTATTTTTTTTTGTTATACAACATTCAAGATTCAGATTAAGTTCATTTAAATACTTGCGCTTAAGCTTTAAATATATTCCGGAAAAATTTATATTTGGGGAATTTATAACTTAAGTGTTGGTATGAAATTTTATCACATACTGCTCATTTTAATATTGATTTCGTGTAAAAGGGAAAAGA
>CAZBCB010000004.1:0-20123 GCA_964489905.1 uncultured Bacteroidales bacterium | reverse complement strand
AGGATAAAAGTAAGAAAAAAAATGAAAAAATATCTTTCTTTTCTGTTAATAGCGTTAATGTGCATCCTCGCTTTCTGGCAAGTTGCCTTTCTTACACAAACCCTCAAATGGGACATACTCGACGGTTACCTGCCGGGACATTACTTTATCAGTG
Organism: uncultured Bacteroidales bacterium; assembly: GCA_964489905.1. Taxonomy (GTDB): domain Bacteria; phylum Bacteroidota; class Bacteroidia; order Bacteroidales; family UBA10428; genus UBA5072. The sequence continues at coordinate 19,969 of CAZBCB010000004.1, read as the reverse complement.
AATGCCTCAGAAATAATATTTTTCCTCTTTGGAATCCATATCAACAATTGGGGTTTCCGATATATGCCGACCTTATTAATACAAACTACCCGGTTAATATGCTTATTGCAAGGTTATTACCCTATACCAACATTACATTTCATGTACTTTTTATTGTTTATCTGGTTATTGCAGGCTGGGGAGCTTATAAATTATCATTGCAGCTCGGAGTTCTGGATAAAGTAGCTGTCCTTGCAGGTATTGCCTATTCGCTTTCGGGCTTTTTTACAGGCAATGCGCAGCATATGCAGTTTATAACAGGAGCAGCATGGCTTCCTTATGCTATTTTGTTTTTTATCAAACTTTCAACTGAAGGCAAATTTAAAAATCTGTTGTCATTTGTAATTTTTACATACTTGTTAATCACCGGGGGTTATCCCCCCACAGCAATTATGCTTGCTTATTTACTTGCCATGCTTTATGCGTTATTTATTGTTAAGTATCTTAAAGACAAAAAATTTGTAACCATTCTTTTATATTCATTAAAATGCCTCATAGCTGCAACACTGTTATTTGTGTTATGTGCCGGTATGCTGATAAGCATAAAACAATCAGCCCCCTATGTTAACCGCTTCGGAGGTCTTACTTATGAAACTGCCATTATTAATCCCTTTACGCCGAGGTCATTGATTTCTGTTATTTCACCCCTTACTCCTGCTGCTCATTCAGATTTGTTTAATACAGACCTTTCAATGAACAACCTTTATTTCGGAACATTCATGATAATGCTGATTATTTATGCGCTTTTCAGGAAACATAACTTCAAAAGTATTCTTTTATTAATATCAGGTGTTTTTACCCTTTTTATTTCCTTTGGCGAATACAGCATTGTTCATAAATTCCTTTTTAATTACTTTCCCTTGTTCGATAAATTTAAGCATCCGGGAAACCTGAGGGTATTTTCAATTTTATTTTTTCTTCTCTATGCAGCCATTCAGGTTTCAAATAATGACCCTCTTCAGAATTCCAATTTTGTTGTATTCAGAAAAGTATATTATGTATTCATTTCTTTTATTCTAACACTTTTCCTTGGTTCAGCCTCAGTTATCCTTTATAAGGCTGCAGGACCTGTTGATTTTCAGCCAACCATAAAAAGCCTGCTTACTGATTATGGAATTGCCGGGCCCCTGTGCATACAAACAGCCATTATTTTATTCGTCAATTTATTTTTTATTTATGTTATCCTGATCAGAAAAAAAACACACCTCCTGTATAAGTCCATTTTATTTATTATGGCCATAGAGGCTATAGTATTTACTCAGATTAACCTGCCTTATACCGTTACTGCTGATTTCAGTCCTGCAGAAATCAGAGACTTTTTGAAACACCGGCCCAAAGGATTTCCTTTACCCGACCATCATTTAGTATCTGAAAATACTGAACAAAGTGTTTCTTTCCCCCCTTTGATATATAATACAAATACTTATGCAAAAACTATATCGGCTGATGTTCGTTATCCTTTTGTCCTTGACAGATATGTAAAGCTGGAACATGACAGCGCACTTTTCATGAATTCTATTAACAATCATTTAATGTATTTCGCTGACAGCATTATGCCTTTGAGCCTCCTGAGCAATATGAGAAATCATTTGAATACCGGAAATAAAAAATATGCATTTGTCAATGATTCTGTCTATAATAAATATTTACATGGTATGACTGTCAGTTCATCAGCAAACCATGATATTAAGATTACCTTTTTTTCACCCCAACGCATTGTTTTTGAAACTTATTGCGAAAAGCCTCAGTTTGCGGTGCTGCTTCAAAACAGTTTTCCGGGATGGAAAGTACTGATTGACACAACTGAGGTGCCTCATTATACGGTTAATTATACCCTAATGGGAATTAAGGTTCCGTCGGGCAGACATTCGATAACCTTTGAATATAGCAATAACTTATATAAAAATCTGACCCTTTTCTCATTTATACTTTTTACAACTTTAGTGTTAATATGCATTTTTATAAATTTCATGGATATCTGGAAAGCAAACCGCAGATATTTTTACCTGGAAATAACGATATTGATTTTTCTGTTCTTATTGATGTTTCTGACCATAAAACCGGGCAATGCCTATACAGAAATCCAGCAAAGAAATAACGCACAAATCTCAGAAATCCTGAGTGTCGAAACAAAAGATAAGAAAGCAAATTCTTATATAATTATCAATGCAGATACAACTGATTTTGCCAGTAAATATGATTCCACGGTTAAACATATATGTTTGCGGTTCCGGAATCCTGAAGATGGCGTCAGGCTGTGGAATATAATTGACACATTGAAAGCCGGTAAACTGATCTACGTGTGGTCAAATGTCCTTGAAATACCCGAAATACGTGATATAATTCAGATGCGTTATCCATTATTGTTAAAACAATATCATGGTGAAAGGTATGCAATTGAGACATTTTCAAATGCTCCATCCGGAAGCGGTCTTCCATATCAATTGTTTTTCAATAATTATGAAGATACGGTAAATGGCTGGACATATGACAGACAAGCGCTTACAAGTGATACAGTTTTTTCAGGCTACTATGCTGAAAGATACACACCCTCAAAAGAATTTGGCACCTCTTTTCATTATGTTGTTAAACACATACCTCCAAAGGGAATCAAAGTATTCACTGCATTGCGCTTTTTACGTAATGATGATAAAAGCTGTCATCTGGTTATAACTGTCATTCGTAATCAGCAAACTATTCATTATCATGCCATTCATCTGGTTGAATATGATCTGAAGCCCAAATCATGGAATCTTGCTTTTACTTCACAATATTATAAGCATAACAAATTAAGAAAAGGAGACGAAATTGTTGTATATGCCTATAACAGCGGGAAAAATAATCAGTTATACATTGATGATTTTCTGGTAAAAATTGAAGATGTAAATAAGTAGTACAAAAAATGAGGTTCAGGCAAATTTTTGCAGTTCATAATTAAGTAGTTGATTAACAATATATTAAAAAATGAAAATAATAGCATTAACTGATCTCCACGGGAAAAAGGAGTTGCTCACAAGTTTTGGACCATCAATGAAAGATGCTGATGTTGTTCTCTTAGCCGGTGACATCACAAATTTTGGCAGGAAGAATGAAATCAGCCAGATAATTGGTGAAATCTTCCGATATAATAAAACAGTATTAGCCGTATCAGGCAATTGCGATTATCCTGAGGTTGAACAGTACCTAAGTGATTGCGGTATTTTAATTAATACAAAATGTATTGAACACAAGGATATATACTTTGCCGGGATGAGTGGTTCTTTACCATGTCCGGGAAGAACTCCTCAGGAATATCATGATGAAGAATTCGGGGCAATGCTTGAATATATTGAATCTCAAATTAAACATCCTCTGATACTTTTAACACACCAGCCACCTTATAATACTATAAATGACGAAGTCTCCGGAGGGCTGCATGTTGGAAGCAAATCATTACGCAAATTTATTGAGAAGAATGCACCTTTAGTATGCATTACCGGACATATTCACGAAGGAAAGGGTGTAGATACAATAAACGAAACAAGAATAGTTAATCCGGGCCCTGCAGCATGGGGTAATTATGCATGGATAAGTATTGAAAACGGTACTATAAAAGAGTTAAGAATAGGTTCGGTATGATTCATGATACTAATTCTTTACGGCACTGTATATTAAAGAAAAATAAGGCGTAAAACCCAGCCACTGATGATGAGAAACAGAAAAATCAATGCAAAAGGCGTTAAACTGATACCCCATACCAAGTGAATATTTTGACATTTCAGCGGTAGAAGCTCCCATTCGTAAAAAAATTTTATTGATTATCCTGTATTCTGAACCTGCCTTAATATTAAATTTCTCTCCGGTTTCTTTTTCAGCTTCAAAAGCAATAAAAACATCATCTGTAATATGGTACCCAATGCCTGTTTTCAACCTGACCGGAATTTTCTGATCATGATTTTGTATAAACCTTTGGCCAGCAGGGTTGAAAATATGAAATCCGATATACAGGTTTTTGAATGGTTTGGCCAGCATTCCTCCTTCGGGCACAACAGCATGCATATTACCATAGTCAAATGCCTGATGGATCATCAGGTAATTAATCTGTATCCCTCCAGATATATAATTTCCGAAAGACCTGCCAAAGGCTAACCCTGCGCGGCTTTCATAAAATTTATCATAACCAAATAAAGCAAAACTAAAACCCATATTGCCTCCATTAACCGGCAAACAGGCTGTGAATGCTTTAATACTGTTTTCTGCAACAAGAAAATGATTTTCATAGTGTACACCTGCAGAAAAAGTATTTATTTCAGCCATACCGGCCTGATTATTAAAAACTGCCCAATTTCCCGGATATGTTACTGAAATCCCGGCCATTCCGGCCGAACTGGCGCAAACCGGAAAAGCAATGAACTGTGATTGAAGAAGTATGGGTTTGAAGAAAAACAGAATAAAAATATATTGGATTGATTTGGCCATAACATGATTATTTTCTATAACTTATGACCTGACAGCCATTAATATTTTTAAAATATTATTTCCATCATTTTTCCTGTTTTGCTAACCAAAATAAGTATTTATTTTATCAGTTGGTTTTAAATTTGAATTTAATTTTTGACAGTTGATCATTGGCTTCGACAATCTTTTTTTTCAATCCTTCCTTGTTTTTAAGCACTTTTTCGGCTACAGCTTTGTCAGAAAGTGCAATAATTTGTGTTGCAAGGATACCTGCATTCTGAGCTGCATTAATACCCACTGTAGCAACCGGAATACCCGGAGGCATCTGGACAATTGCAAGCAAGGCATCAAGTCCTTCAAGAGAAGCTTTAATGGGAACACCAATTACCGGTAATGAAGTCATTGAAGCTATTACGCCAGGTAAATGTGCTGCCATACCGGCTGCAGCAATAATAACTTTAATGCCTCGGGATGCAGCATTCTTTGCAAATTTTTCAACTTCTTCGGGTGTACGGTGAGCCGAAAGCGCATTGATTTCAAAAGGAATTTCTGCTTCATCAAGGACTTTTGCAGCAGCCTCCATAACCGGCATATCAGAAGTACTGCCCATTATAATGCTTACAAGTGGTTGCATAGTAATTATGTAATTTTTTTTCGACTAAAAATAATGCAAATATTTGTATCTTGCGACACAATTCAAAAAATTATATGCCCGGTATTGTAATTGCTGATAAGAAATTCAGTTTACTGCTGACCTCTGAAAAAATTCAGCAACAGATTGAATTAATGGCCGAACTTATGAATGATGAACTGAAAAATCATGAAGTAATATTTGTGGGCATACTGAACGGTGTTTTTATGTTTGCTGCTGACCTGTTGAAAAGAATATTATTTAATGCTCAGATTTCATTTGTTAAAGTATCTTCCTATAAAGGTATGACCAGTGAGAATAAAATTAAACACCTGATTGGCATAGATGAAGATTTAAAGGGCAAGACAGTAGTGATTCTGGAAGATATCATTGATACAGGCAAAACCATCGAGGATATTCTCAGACAAATTAAAGAATACCAGCCCGGACAAATAAGAATTGCTACACTATTGTTAAAACATGAAGTCTTTAAAAGCAATCTCACAATAGATTATGTGGGTTTTAAGATTCCAAACCGCTTTGTTGTTGGTTATGGACTTGATTATATGGGTTATGGTCGTAATCTGCGAAATATTTATGCAGTTGAAGACACGGATTAATTTGCTTATATGCTAATGAATTAATGTATTAATGAACTAAAAAACTATAATTATTATGCTGAACATTGTATTATTTGGCCCTCCGGGGGCAGGGAAAGGAACACAGGCTGCTAAGATTATTGAAAAGTACGGATTAGTGCATTTATCAACCGGTGATATTTTACGTGCCGAACTTGCTGCACAGACAAAACTGGGCATCGAAGCCCGTAAATATATGGACAAAGGTGAGCTTGTGCCTGATTCGGTTGTTATTGGTATGATTGAGTCGAAACTTGATCAGAATCCTTCGGCAAAGGGTTTTATTTTCGACGGATTTCCTCGAACTACGGCACAGGCTGAAGCTTTAGACGAACTGCTCAGGAGAAAAAATACTGCTATAAGCGGAATGCTGGCCCTTGAAGTTGAAAAGGATGAACTTATACGCAGGCTGCAGGGACGGGGAAAAATTTCCGGCAGGGCTGATGATCAGGATATCAATGTAATTGAAAACCGGATTAATGTATATAATCGTGAGACAGCACCGGTTATTGATTACTATAACAACCAGGGAAAATTCGAGGCTGTGCAGGGCATGGGCAGTATAGATGAAATCTTCAGCCGTCTTTGCAATGCAATTGACCGTCTGAACAATTGATTAATGGCAGAATCGAATTTTGTTGACTACATTAAAATTTATTGCCGTTCGGGCCGGGGAGGCAGAGGATCAGCACACCTGAGAAGAGAAAAATATGTTCCTAAAGGCGGCCCTGACGGTGGTGACGGTGGCCGGGGCGGAAATATTATTCTGCGTGGCAATAGTCATTTATGGACCTTATTGCACCTGCGTTACCATAAACACATTTTTGCAGGTCATGGTGAAGATGGTATGAAAGCAAATAAAACCGGAGCAGACGGTAAAGATGTAATCATTGAAGTACCTCTTGGAACTGTTGCCCGTGAGGCCGAAACAAACCGCTTTTTATGTGAAATAACAAAAGACGGGGAAGAGTGCATCCTGGTAAAAGGAGGAAAGGGAGGACTGGGAAATACTCATTTTAAATCATCTACCAACCAGACACCACGTTATGCCCAACCAGGCGAACCGGGAACAGAAGGCTGGTATGTGCTCGAACTAAAAATTCTGGCCGACATAGGCCTTGTTGGTTTTCCCAATGCAGGAAAATCAACCTTGCTTGCAACACTTTCGGCTGCTAAGCCTAAAATAGCAGATTATCCTTTTACTACTTTAACACCAAACCTCGGAATTGTTAGCTATCGCGATAACAAATCGTTTGTAATGGCTGACATACCAGGCATTATCGAAGGGGCACATGAAGGAAAAGGGCTGGGTTTGCGTTTTTTACGACACATTGAACGAAATTCAGTGCTGCTTTTCATGATACCGGTTGACAGTGAAGATATTAACCAGGAATATGCTGTTCTGCTTAATGAATTAAAGCTTTATAATCCTGAACTACTTGACAAAAACAGAGTACTGGCGATAACCAAATGTGACCTGATTGACAAGAACGTCATGCATAAAATTGAGCAAAAAATTCCATCAGTCCCTTATGTTTTTATCTCATCACATACACAATATAACCTTCAAAAACTAAAAGATTTACTTTGGACCCAATTAAACGCATAAAATAATGCTGGAGTATCTTATTAAAATTGATAAAGAATTGTTTGCGTTTTTGAATGGGATTCATTCAGCATTTTTTGATGTAATCATGAAATTTTTCAGTGGAAAGCTTGAATGGATTCCGCTGTATGTTTTAATCCTCACATGGATTATTTATAAATTTCGCTGGAAATCAGTTCTTGTTATCATTGCCATTGCCTTGCTTATTACCTTAAGCGACCAGATTGCGGTGCAGATAAAACTGGCCGTTGAACGCCTAAGACCCTGCAAGGAACCTGATATTAGATTGTGGGTGCACCTGGTCGACGACCGTTGCGGGGGCATGTTCGGATTTGTTTCAAATCATGCAGCTAATTCATTTGCTATGGCAGTTTTTACTTCTCTTTTATTTAAAAATCGTTATTATTCATGGTTTATAATTATCTGGGCAACGGTAGTTTCATACAGCCGTATATACCTTGGGGTTCATTATCCGGGTGATGTATTATGCGGGGCATTCCTGGGAATTATACTTGCATGTGTGATATATAAGATATACAGATATGCTGAAATAAGAATTTACCATGATAAAGAAAAGCGAAACAAGAAATAAACAAGACCTGTTATTTTATTGCGAAAAGATTTATTTCCGATTTTTTGTTAAAAAACAAAATAAATTAAGGCAGACAACGTTAGTGTACTGTTAATTAAAGTAAATAGCAACATTTAAAGTTAAGCCAGGAGTAATGACAAAACTACAACTATTTAAAGGTCAATTTGTTATAATATTTGTGTTACAGATAGGAATGTTTCAAAGCATAAAAGCCCAGTCTGATCAACCTTCAATCGATAAAGGAAGCATTGAAAGCCGTTTTAATTATGTTATGCAGAAATCAGAAGATCATGAAGATTCTAAGTTGGTTAAAAAATGGATGTTATACAGATTAAAAACCTATGTTCTTGATTCACTTAAAGATGCGCGGCATGAAATATTGGCATCAAAAAAGCTTTTAAAAATAAAAGATGCAAAGATCGATTCACTTGTAAATATCATCAATGCTAAAGATGAAAGTCTTTCGTCGGTTAAAAAAGAAAAAAACAGCATAGAAATGGCTGGTATCAGCATGAGCAAATACTTATATAATACAATCATGTGGTCAGTAATTGCTGTTCTGGCTTTTCTTTTATTAGTTTTTGTTTTTCTATTTAAACACAGTAACGCTGTTACGGTCAGAAACAAAAAAGCATTAAATGAACTAAGTGAAGAATATGAAAGTTACCGTAAACGTGCTCTTGAAAGGGAACAAAAAATAGTCAGGGAAATGTATGACGAAATACTTAAATTAAAAAACAAAAGCAAGTAACATTCTTTCTTTAAATATTCATAACATACTGCAAAATAATAGTTCGCATTTCTTCAGCCTTTAAAGGACGTAAAGAATACCAGCGGTTCAGGATATTATTACTGATGAGAGATAATTTGTGTTTACGGCTGATTTCATAACTTATCCTTCCGTCCATGATAAGGTTGCCATTATTATGATTGTTGAAATAATTCATGTACCTTACAGGTTGTAAAGTACCGCCTGTATTCACAGTAACATTTTCAAAATCTTCAATAGCTTTATCGAGGTTTTTAATTTTGCTGAAATACTTTATACTGTATCCGATCGTCAGACCTCTTGTATAAAATTCCAGATCGGCCTTGAATGTATGTAAAAATCTGTACTTCAAAATATTACCAGAAGGATTTACACTGGTACTTCTGAAACTGAAGCTACTGCTTGTCTGAGGATTATAATCTTTTGCGAAAATCAGGTCAGGTTCAAGTGTCCGGGGCATAATATAACTATATCCGGCAATCATTCTTATTCCGGTATTCTCGCTGATTCTGGCTGAGCCGGTTTGTGAAACATCAATACCCGTAACTCTTGAGCGGCCGGTATTGAGAAATTTAAAACCTGCATAAGCAAATGTATAGGTTGAATCCCAGAATCCAAACAGGTATTCAATGGTATTACTATATTCCTGAATAAATCCGGCAATATCAATATAGCCAAAATAATTTTTGAATTTGAAGCCTTGTTTCAGTCCGATTTCAGTATTCCAGCTACTCTCAGGCTTAAGAGACGGATTATCGAAAACAGCAAAACTTCCTGCTGATGTTTTAATGTATCTTTCAGTAATAGTTGGAAAACGAAACCCCTGGCCGTAAGACAATCGCAGAAATGTTCCGGGATATAGCTTGAAAGTAACACCTGCCCTCACAATTGGTTTTAATGCAGTGATGGTATCATTCATCTGAAAGTATTCTCCTCTAACTCCGACAGATGTATTTATGACTTCCTTAAATTTATTTTCAATCTGTGTATAGGCCGAAACATTAAGCTGCTGATTGAACGCCGACCCTGATGCTTTGTACATATCAGCATTAACGTATGACTGCAGTATTGAAATACCGCCAACAAGTTCGAATCCTTTGATAAAATCGTAAGTGCGTTTAAACTGGTAATCGCCGAAAAGTGTGGTATTTAATACTGACTGGTTGTTGGTCATCACTGAATTGTTATACAACACTCTGCCTTTGATACTATGCTTTGTGCCTTCTCCGGAATATATATTAATAAACGGATCGAGATAAAAAACGGCCTGATCCTGAAGATAAACAGCACCGGGATATGACCGGTAAAAGCCTGAAGAATCGTCGAGCCATACCAGTATCATATTGGTTGAATGAAACATGAAATTGCCATTTATTCCGAAATTCAACCCCTGATGTTTTTTCGAGTGCTTTTTAACACTGAAATTAAACCTGTATTTTTCGCTTCTCATTTGTTTATCAGAGAAATCAGATATCGTATCATTTACTAACGGACCGGGTCTGGGTGCCCCGATATAACCATGATCAAAATCAACATTACCACCCAAAACAAGGTCAACTGATTTATATTGTTTGGAATGTAAAAAACTTATTCCTCCGATATATGGATAATCATTCCACCATTTCATTGACCTGTCTGAAGGCGTTGAATACATGCCCGTATAAGCTGTTACTTTGGTAAGAGGCTTTTTGTTGGGCGAAGCGGTCATAATATGAATGGCTCCGCTGAGTGCGGATGTGCCTGATAAAACGCTTGATGCGCCTTTTATAACCTCAATGTGTTCAATATTTTCAACGGGAATAAGGTCCCAGTATGGCCTGCCGGCATCACCTGAGATCATGGGCATGTCGTCAACAAGTATGGCAACTTTACTGCCTACACCAAAAGTAAAGCCACTTCCTCCGCGTATTTGTGGTTCGTTGTCTAATATATTCAAGCCTGGCGCATAGTCAAGCACTGTTTCAATACTTCGTATGTTTTTGTTTTCAATAAGCCTTGGCTTGATTACTTCAATCGACACGGTAATATCTTCTATGCGCTTGTCAAATTTGCCTACTTTTATTTCTACTTCCTCCAGTTCTTTCCATACCGGAAATAATAGTATCTGTTTTTCCACTGTTTCACCCGGGCTGAGAAATACGATTACCGAATCGGTTTGCATACCCAGAAAGGAAATGAGAAACGTATAATTACCCGGATCGAGTTGCAATGTAAAGCGCCCTTCCTGATCGGAAATGGTACCGGTTGAGAAATCTTTTTTAAGTTTAATATTAGCTCCTGTCAACGGACTGCCCGTTTCAGCATTAATTATGATTCCCTTGAAAACAGCCTTTTGCTGGGCTTTTATAGATGCCGGGTACAATATTAAGGGCAACAGAGCTGTAAGAAGAATTATGAAATTTCCTGAAAATCTTTTACTGCATTTATGTAAAACCGTTATAGGATTTTTTTCCTGTTGGTTAATCATCCTGAAGGTAACTTTTAATAACATTAGCGGATTACTATTTTTTGGGTCAGTATTACATCATTACCTGAAAGAGAAACCAGATAAATACCTTTCTTAAGGTTTGACCCGGAAATATCAATATGATCAGATGTTACCCTGCAGTTCCAGACAATTCTGCCAGTAATATCATTAATTTTTAAATTTTTATATTGTTCAGGCTGCTGGCTCTGAATAACAACATACTGATTGCCAATGGTATAAATATAATCAAAGAACCCGGTAATTTGCTTTTTTAATGCAAGCGGGTTGTTGTAAATCAACTCAATATCATCGAAATAAGCAATACTTCCTGCAACAGGGTAATAGCCATTGCCTGAGTTAAGAATTACCAGTATGTATTGAGGAGTATTTTCACTATAGTAAATAAACGGAGCTGAAAATCTTGCCCATTGATTACCCGTTTTCAGGTTCGATTTATAATGTGCCATTGCAATCCAGTTATTCAGGTAATTATCATCGGGTTGTTTTCCAAATCCACAGTGAAGCACAGCCTTAACTTCAAGTGAATCACCGGTTTTCGGATCATATTTAAACCACCCTGTTATGCTGTCGGGTCGATAAGATAAAGGTGTACTCCATTGGCTATCACTGGTATCAGTGTACATATAAGCGAGACTTGTAATCAGATTGGGATGCACACGACCGTTGGTTACAGTACCGTTGGCTACCACCAGTGATGAAACATTTTTCAGTTTTACCGAATAATTTCCGCTGTGGGCATCGGTTGACTTTTCGCAAACAACAGGAGCCATTGAACTCAAGGATGTATTATCCGAAGTTTTTAATGAGCTCCATTCTTTGGGTTCAAATATACCGGTGAGTACTTCTTCCCATTCTTCAAATCCGGGGTTTTCGAGCTGGGATTGGGAATACAGATTTATAACGGAGAATGAAAAGAAAATTAAAAGAGGTAATATTTTATTCATAAATTCAGGCCTTAAAGATTATCCATCGTGTAAATATAAAAAATAACATTGATAATTAAACCCTGGTATCCTGAATTTACAAATTCATCGTGACAGAGTTTATCGTGTTTCTATTGACTAATCTGGGTTTAATCAAAAGAAAAAAGCCTAAGGGAATTTTATCCTCTTAGGCTTTGGAGTTTGATAGATGTGAAAAACTATTTACATCAGTAATTAGGGTTTTGCGTAATTGATCCGTTGGTTGATTCAATTTCAGCCTGCGGAATAGGCCATATTTCATTTTTACCGATAGTAAAGTTGCGGCCGAATTGTTCCTGAACTTCAATAGTATTTCCTGGTGCCAATACCTTTTCATATGCGAGAGCGTCTGTTTTTAATACTTTCTGTACACGCCCTGTACGAACGATATCATAAAACTGATGGCCTTCAAATGCAAGTTCAACCCTTCTTTCTGCCCATATCTGTTCTTTTGTAACTGATGTAAGCGGCTGGGGATATCCGGTATTTCCTGCATTTCTGGCTCTGTCCCGTACTCGGTTAACCCATGAAATGGCATCATCTGTATGTCCACTGTTGACCGCAGCTTCAGCACCTATCAGCAACAGGTCGGCAAAACGGAAATATTTTGTGTTCTGAGGCATGTCACCCAAAGATCCACGCTTGTTATTAAAATACGGATCGGTAAAATATTTCCATGTCACATTACCCGTGGCCGGATTATTATAGAAGGGATCTATTTTCACTGAATCAGGGTATCTTTGACGGGCACCCTCATCCTCATAATAATAAGGTACTGAATCCTCTGGTGTTACTACTGACAATTTAAAACGGGGATCAAGTATGTTACCTTCATTATCTTCACAGCCAATATCTTCAAATGCAGTTTCAACAAAATATTTTGTAGGGAGAATAAATCCCCAGAAATATTCAACAGTCTGAAATTTCCATTCACTTCCCACTTTTACCCATGCTAATACACCTCTTGGTCCATAATAACGAGGTATTAGGTTACCTTCCTGCCCTTCAGGGTAAGTAGTCTCCCCAGTCAGGTAATGCTGAACATCAAAAATTGATTCATGACAGTTGTTAGCTTCCGGCTGCCATATCCACTTGTAGCCCGGAACCTGTACATTCACTTCTCCTTCTTTTGTGAGCCTTGTTATTGTATATGGGCCCTCATGGCCGGTTTCACCTTCAAGGTAATATTCCCCTGATTGAATTACTTCTTTTGCTATTTCATAGGCCTGTTGCCATTTTTCCTGATAAAGATATGTTTTTGCAAGCATAGCCTGGGCGCTACCCTTTGTGGCACGACCTATATTAGCTGGATCAGCATACATCACGCTTCTAAGTGGTAACAATTCAGCAGCTTTTATAAAATCACCTTCAATTTTTTCCCATGTATAGCTTAATTCAGGCCGTGTTTGATTCCATTCATCCTTAAGCAAAATATGGTCAACAAAAGGAACTCCTTTTAACTGGTTGCCAAAGGTAGCTTGCAACTGCGGAAATCCTCCGTAAGTAATCTGTAGTTTAAAATGGAATAATCCTCTTAAAAAATATGCCTGTCCCAATATAGTTTTCCTCAATTCATCATTAAATCCGTCAATAGGTTCCTCAAGATACATAATCAGTATATTACACCGGTAAATTCCCCTGTACAAAGCTCTCCAGTAATTAACACAATAAGTATTGGTAGTTATTGTATTAAATTTCATAATTTCCTGTAGAGGGGGCTGGTCATTACCACCTGGTTCACCACCGGTCATGGCATCGCCCGAACATACAGTTCCGGCAAATTCCTGCCTTTCAACGTTTTCTCCGAGCTGCAGTATATCATAAGCTGCATTAAGCCCCTGCAAAGCACCTGCCTCTGATGTATAAAATGCATAATCAGTAGGGGTGTGAGGCTTTTTATCCAGAAATTCTTCTTCATTACAGGTTGCAAAGAGCAATGAAGAAACAACAATTAATAAAATTATCTTTTTCATATTTTAATTTCTTTTATTTTAGTCAAATTATAAAGTTATGTTAATACCACCTGTAATGGATTTAGCCAAAGGATACATTCCTCTGTCAATTCCAATATCAAGATTTGATGCACCACGGCCAATTTCGGGATCAAACCCTTTATAATTATGGAATGAAATGAAATTTTGCAGGTTCCCGAATATTCGTATCTTTTCAACACCAATACGTTTGGTTAGTGAATTAGGCAATGTGAAACCGAGTTGAATAGTCTTAATGCGGAAATAGCTCCCATTTTCAACATAACGGTCAGATAATCTCATGTTTTGTGATGATTGGCCAAGCCTTGGTACTGTTGTCTGGTCACCTTCCTTCTCCCAGTAATCTTTCATGGTAGGTAACAGGTTCCAGTATCCATCACCGCTTTCTAGGTAATATTTGGTTGCCATAAAAACTTTATTTCCGTAAACACCCTGACCGAATATTTTAAAATCAAACCATCTGTATTCAAGATCGATACTTATACCATAGGTGAGCTTTGGATGAGGACTGCCAATAAAAGTTTTGTCTGCATTGGTAATCTGGTAATCGCCATTTTGATCTTTCATTTTAATATCACCAGGGCTTGGACGTCCGTCATAACGCGCGGCCGGCCTCCCGCTGAGCTCCCTTGCTTTCTGATCAAGTGAATCAATTTCAGCCCGATTCTGATAATAACCATCGGTCTCAAACCCATAGAAAAAGGCTATGGGTTGGCCTACCTCAGTCCTGGCAACATAATCAGAAGCCCTGAAAGAAGCTGTACTGATTGGTAATCCGTTGCCCAGACTGGTAACTTCATTTTTAACATGTCCTATATTAAATCCTACTTTATATTTAAAATCTCCCTCCTGCTCACGATATGAAACATTCAGTTCAAATCCCTTATTGGATACAGTACCAATATTAACAAAAGGTGCATCCTGAATACCGGTCATACCCGGTACAGGGACCTTTGCAAGCATATCCCTGGTTTTACGGATAAAATAATCAAAATTGACAGATAATTTAAAACGTAACAGATTGGCATCTAACCCAATATTAGTCTGTTCCGTAGCTTCCCACTTTACCTCCTTATTGGGGTATCCTGTGGGAGCACCTCCGGGATATGTTTGCTGATCACCATATTGACCAAAATTATAATTCATACCATAAGTTACCTGTATATAAGGTACATAATCACCGATTTCCTGATTTCCAAGTTGTCCCCAACCTCCTCTTAACTTTAAAAAGTTCACAACATCATTTTTCGGGAAAAAGCTCATCTCACTTATTTTCCACCCTAAGGCAAAAGAGGGGAAAATTCCGTAACGGTTATTTTCACCAAACTTACTTGAGCCATCCCTTCTTACAGATGCAGTTAAATCAACAAAGTCGCCAAAAGAATATATTAAACGGGCAAGTATTGAAGCTATGGTAGCATCATAAGGATATGCCGGAAATGAAATCGGAAAGGAAAGCAGAGGCAACTGCCCTCTGATATCTTCAAATTTAATGGATTCTGCACTGCCGTTTGATATAAACCAGAGATCTTCACTTTCAGGAACATTATCGATCTGAGCAAGAGCTAAACGATAACTTGATTGCTGTCGTGAATAACCAAGTAAAAATTGTACATTATGCCTGTCAGCAAATGACTGAAAGTAAGTAAGTGCTCAAATATTAATGAATTTAATTTAAAAAATCCATTAAATAAATTGTTAACTGTCTGGTTAATTGTTGTTGATTCATAAAAAACCGGGAAAAACTGTTCGTTTTCATGCTGGTTAATTTCGGCACCGATACTCGATTTGAATGAAAGCCAAGAAAAAGGTTTTAGTTCAAAATAAGCGTTTCCTAAGAGCTGATTTGATCTTAGCACATTATGATTGCGCTCAATAGTACCCACAGGATTTCCGATATTATTTCTTATGGAAGCACTTGGATTTCCCTCATTATCATAAATGGGTGTTGTAGGATCCATGGTAAGTGCCTGAATAATTACAGAGGTCCATTCATTTTGTTCGGGTATCAGGTTATATTTGGCATGGCCGAATCCGATATTTTCACCTATATCAAGCCATGACTTAATCTTTGATGTGGAATTGACACGTATAGTATAACGTTCATAATCAGAACCCTTTACAATTCCTTCCTGTTTAAAATAACTTCCCGAAACCACATAATTGGTTTTTTCGGTACCACTTGAAACCGAAAGCTGAGCGCTGTTCACCTTTGCATTTCTGAAGATAGCATCCTGCCAGTCAGTACTCTCTACCGTTGAAGGGTCTAAAACCGGATAAGCGCCTGTAGCATTGCGTAATTCCACCCATTCTTTGGCAGTCATCAGGTCATGTTTTTTAGCAACAGCCTGAATACCGGTATAAGCATCAAAATTAATGATGGATTTACCTTCCTTAGCTCGCCTGGTTGTGATCAGCACAACTCCATTAGCTGCACGGGCACCGTATATTGCAGCTGCTGAAGCATCTTTTAATACTTCGGTGGATTCTATATCACCGGGGTTCAGCATTCCTATTGATTCAGCAGAAACAGGCACTCCATCAACAACAAAGAAAGGATCCGAATTATTGATTGTACCTATACCTCTGATTCGGATAAGTGGTGAGGCTCCGGGAGTACCGCTATTGGTAGTAACCGATACACCGGCTGTGCGGCCCTGCAACGCCTGGTCAATACCTGAACCAACGTTCTGACGTATCTCATCAGAAGAAACCGAGGCTACTGCTCCGGTAAGATCGCTCTTTTTGACAGTACCATAACCAATAACAACAATTTCAGACAAGCTAACAATTTCAGGAGCCAGAACAACATTAAAATCGGTCTGACCGGCAACAACTATTTCCTGAGTTTTATATCCCACATAGGATACCTGAATAATACCATTGTCGTCAACAATAAGGCTGAAATTACCATTTACATCGGTGATGGTTCCGTTCGAAGTTCCTTTTTCAACAACAGTGACACCAGGTAATCCTTCTCCCGTTTCTGAGTCTTTAACACTCCCCTTGATTGTCTTTTTCTCCTGTTTTAATGACGATGCGCTGGTAAGAACAATATGATTGTCAACAAAAGTATAACTGATACCATTTCTGCTAAGAATTTCGTCAAGCAGATCGTTCAGCGTTCTGCCTTCAGATGTAACAGAAATAATCTGGTTTACATCAATGCTGGCATCATTATAGATAAACGTGAAATTGCACTGTTTTTCAATTTTTTTCAGTGCTTCCTTAATGGTTCCGTTTTCAATCTGAAGTTTAATTTTGTCTTCAGAAGAATTCCGGCCGGCTGAAACGCCGACATTAAAAGCCACCAGCAAAAGCAAAGTAATAAACCCTTTAAATACAGGGTTTATATACTCTTTTTGGTTAGTTACATGGTTTTTCATACTGATTTTGGTTTAATAGATCATCATTTTTTAGGTTTATTATTTTTGTAGGTAATAGTTACCTGATTATCCTTAATTTTATAATTAAGAGGTGTTGTTAGTCCAATAAGGTCTAATACTTCACGTAAGCTCTCATTTTTAATTGTGAGCGTAAAACGGTCATCCACAGAATCTTTGCCTGTAAGCTCGATATTAACGTTATACCATCTTTCCAGTTTTTTAATAACATTTTCAAAATTTTCATTGTCGAAATAAAGAATGTTTTCTTTCCAACTGCTATATATAAATGAATTCACATTCTGCTGAGTTAAAAGGTGGTTCTTTTTAATATAAGATGCCTTCTGATTTGCTGTAATAACAACTGAACTGCCGTTTTTCAGTTCTTTAACATTAACAGTCCCCTCTGTAACGGTAGTTTCTATTTGTGGCTCATCAGGATAGGCCATTACATTGAATTTGGTACCCAATACTTTTATTTCTATATCGGCAGTATTTATAATAAAAGGTATTCTTTTGTTTTTAGCAACTTCAAAGTAAGCTTCGCCTGTCATCTCTATTTTCCTGTTCTGTTTCCCGAATCTGTTATCATAACGAAGCACTGTGCCTGAATTGAGAAATACTTTAGTACCGTCGGCCAGCACCAGTTGAGATTTTTGCCCGTAAGGTGCAATGCTTTCGGTTACGGTTTTTTGAAACAATGGGGTACGGTTAAGAAATAACACAGCAGAAACACAAAACAGCAATATCAAACTTGCTGCAATACTGATCCATATTCTGAGCTGTTTTTTAAGACTTATCTGTTTCTGATTTAATCTATCAATTTCAATAGCAAGATATGTTGTATTAAATGGTTTTTGTTCTTTTTCAACTTGTATGTTATCTTTAATTTTTTCAAAAAGACGTTTATAATCAGGCTTTTGTCCCATATTCTGATGTTGTGCAGTATTCCATTCAAGATAAAGCATTGAACTTACTTCATCTGAATTAAGTAATTCAGGTATATCTTTATGATTATAATCGCCAAGTATTAATTTTAATAATAGTGGCTTTGTCAGACTGTTGCCTTTCATTTCAAATCTATTTTTTGCTTACATTTAATACAATCTGATTGTAGTAAACCCTTAATAATTTTGACCCAAATTTGTCATTAACTTTATTTTTTGTTGTCCTTCATTAGTAAATTTTGTTAATCCCAAATTCGTCAATAGAAAAATCTATTGACGAATCGACAAACAAAATTTAATCATCCCAAAATTTCGGAATGATTAGATTTTGTAAGTTGAATCATCAATTGAAAAAATCAATTAACGAATTTGAGAATATCAATTCATAGTCATTTTATAATAAATAAAAAAAGGCTGCCCTGTTAAAAGGACAGCCTTTTTTACTAATGAAAAAGAGAAATGTTAGTTTTTGTTGATTTTGGCTGAACCAACAAATTTATCTCCTTTGTATACTTTTAAGAAATATACTCCTTTAGGAAGACTGGCAACTTCAAGAGTTTTTCCTTTTACCTGTTTCATAGTCATCACTTCCTGACCAAGCAGATTGGCAATAACAGCCTTGTCGAAATCAGCATTAACAGTAATCGTGTTATATGCAGGGTTAGGATAAACTGATATTGCATTAACCTGAGTGTTTCTTATATTAGAAATAGTTGCTGCACTCAATGTAATGGTACCACAGTCGTCCATGCTTTCCCATGATTCTTTGGTGTCACCTGAATTTCCGTCGTTCTGCCAAACAATACGCTGACGGGCTGTAGTAATGCCTTCATCCTGATCGATAATGCAAATGTCAAAACCTATTACCATACCAGCTTCGACAGGTTTCTGAATTGTTAAAGTATCGAAATTTTTGTCGTACATACCTTTCCATGGCATTCTGTATTCTCTTACATAATTTCCGCCGGTTAAAACATAAGAATCATAGTCATCTGCGCGATGTTCATCCCAGTTGTTGTGAAATGCTTCAATACCTTCAAGAGTATCTGCAAATCCGGGAGCAACCTGCCAGTGGCCGCTGCTTGCTGTCATGGGGCCAAGGTCATCTACCAGGGTGTCATTGATGTCAAAATAAATTTCGGGTTTGTCATATTCCCAGTCATTTCCACCTGATTCCTGTGCAGTGTAATGATCATCATCCTGTACATCAAACAGAACAAAAATAGCAGTATCACACCACATGGCCCTCCATGTAACAGTAACTGTGGGTTGTTCAGTAAATAATGGTTTTTCTGCAGCGACGGGTTCAACCAGTTCCCAGATAGGATCTATTTCACCGTCAATAATTGGAGCATTTAATGTCTTTTTTACATCCACATTCACTTTCTGTGCAAATGTAGTGCCCACTATAAAAAGAAGTGAAATTAAAATAAAGTAAATCTTTCTCATAGTTTTAAAAATTTAGTTAATAATAGTTAATACATTA
>CAZBCB010000003.1:0-20404 GCA_964489905.1 uncultured Bacteroidales bacterium | reverse complement strand
TGATTTTCAAAGGTCATAAAAGGCCTGCGAAAATTTTTCTTTTATGTAACCTTACTAAAATATTAACGTACAGGTTATATGAAGGATGGAATAACAAAACGAACTAAATTAACCAATTGAAATTTAAAGGCGATAAATTATGGCAAGGGTAAAATACAGGTTCAATCCGGAGTCGCTTAGCTATTCGAGAATTGAAAAAACTTTTGGGCAGAAAGTGCTGATGGTTTTAGGTTATAGTTTTGTTTTTTTTATTATCAGCGTTATTGGTGTGATAGCATACTCATATTTATTTGATTCACCTGAAGTTAAAGGTCTTAAAAGACAAAACAGCGAACTTATACTTACTATTGAACTTTTTAATAAACAACTTGATAAGATTACCATGGCGCTTCAGGATATGCAGCAACGCGATGATAATCTTTACCGTACTGTATTTGAAGCTGAACCAATATCACATTCTGTTCGTGAAGCAGGTTTTGGAGGTGCCGACCGGTATGAAGAATTACAGAAATTGCCTGAAGCCAAACTTGTAATTCAGACAGCCAAAAGGCTTGATAAAATTACCCGTCAGGTTGTGATACAGTCAAAGTCATATGATGAGCTTACCAAACTTGCTTTAAGTAAAGAAAAAATGCTGGCTTCCATTCCGGCTATACAACCCATTTCAAACAAGGATCTTACCCGTACTGCCTCAGGATGGGGATACAGAATACATCCAATTTATAAGATTAGGAAATTCCATTATGGCATAGATTTTACAGCACCCACTGGCACAGAAGTATATGCTACAGGTGATGGGATAATTGAAAAAATTGAACAATCCCAGCGTGGTTATGGCAATATGATTATGATTGATCACGGTTTTGGTATGAAGACCATTTACGCCCACCTTCACGGATTTAATGTTAAACAGGGACAAAAGGTTAAACGTGGCGATGTTATTGGATTTGTCGGTAATACAGGGCTTTCAACTTCACCACATTTGCACTATGAAGTAATGCGCAATGGTGAAAAGGTTAATCCGATTAATTACTTCTTTAATGACCTGACTGCTGAGGAATATGACCGTATGGTTAAGATTTCCATGAGCATGGGCCAGACTTTCGATTAATCGTTCAAGTCATAATATTTCATAATTAATGCCGAAATTATTCGGACACATAGTTTTTTTCCTGATTCCGGCCATCGGTTTATTAATTCCTTTTTGGCTATCAAACGAAAAGGAACTACCACAAAGTTGCACTATTGATGCAACAAAAACTGATAACAAAATTAAAATACTTATTCCGACCTTTTTAGGCAATGAGAAGAGAAATTATTACGGAAATAAGGCTCCGTCTGATCTTTCGTTAAACTGGAAACTTTATCTGGGACAGGGACAAACTGTAATTTCGCGCAAACTGGGTTCTCGTATCTGGGCAGGAGCCGGATGGACAGGCCAGCCTCTACTGGTTGAGGAAGACACAATACTTTTTATTATCCAGGGAGCATTTGATCATAATCTTAAAAAGATTAACGCTAATTCAGGTCAGATAATATGGGAATATAAATTTGATGATGTAGTAAAAGGTACCGGAACCATCTGGAGCAATAACAAATCTGATACCGGCGATAATCAACTGGTTATATTGCAAGGAAGCCGGCTTGGTGTAGGAAATTATCTCGATTCAGACCACATTCCCAGTTTCAGGGCAGTATCCTATTTTACAGGAAAAGAATTATGGAGGCTCGATGTTAAATGGACTGACAGCTACAGCCGTGATGTTGACGGTTCAGCCCTTGTTATTGATGATACCGTTTATATTGGACTTGAAAATTCTCTTTTTACAATACTCAATCCTGATCCTGACTATGCTGATACGTTAGATGGCATGCTGCAACCACAAATTATCCGTGAAATTACGTTGTATGAAAAGAAAGATGCCATTGCTCACAGAAATAATGTTGTTACCGAATCTTCTCCCTGCAGGCTTGGCGATGTTATTTATATAGCCTCGGGTTCGGGTCATGTCTATGGATATGACATGAAAAAACAACAGCTTAGCTGGGATTTTTTTATTGGATCAGATATTGATGGTTCGGCAGTAGTTACTGATGACAGTTGCCTTATTGTTACAATTGAAAAACAATATATAAAAGGTAAAGGCGGAGCTTTCAAACTCAATCCGTTAAAACCTCCTCAGGAATCTGTAGTATGGTACTTCCCCACCGAGAATGCAAAATATTCAACATGGGAAGGCGGTATTATCGGGTCAGCAGGAATCAACGATGCATACCATGATGGCGAACTTCCCTATCTGGCTGTTTTTGCGGCTATTGATGGATATATATATGTTGTGGAGCACACCCTTATAAAAGATAAAAACAGTGTTAAAGGCCCTGATGGAATAACAAGATATCCGACACCTGTGGTTTGTTATTCTGAAAAAACAGGCCCATCAATTTCAACACCTGTTATTACAGATAACAGAATTATAACAGCGGGATATAACGGTATTCATCTTTATTCTTATGATAAAAATAGGAAAATAAGCAAACTTGACACTTTTGGAGGAACATTTGAAGCTACACCTGTAGTACATAATAGCCGGCTGTATGTAGCAAGCCGCGATGGTTATTTATATTGTTTAGGTAAATAAGCTTAAATTATTGGTTTGTTTTGATTTATTTTTTATATTAGGCTAATATTTTCACTTGTAAATCATGCCCTATAAAGAAAAAAAAGTTGAAAAACTGTACTATTCAATCGGCGAAGTTGCCAGGATGTTTAATGTTAATACATCACTAATCCGCTTCTGGGAGAAAGAATTTGATATTATTAAGCCAAAGAAAAACAAAAAAGGAAACCGTTTCTTTACCAAACAGGATATTGATAATTTCAATCTTATCTTTCATCTGGTGAAAGAAAGAGGCATGACACTGGCCGGTGCAAAGAAAAAGTTAAAAGAAAACCGTGAGGATACCATAAATAATTTTGAAGTGATTAAAACACTTACTGAAATTAAAAATGCCTTGCTCGAAATTAAAGATTCATTGTAACAGTGTTTAAATCTTTAATACTTACAAAAAGCGCTTTTCGATGAAGTTATCTGAGATTATTGCTGCATTAAATGAATTTGCGCCTCCTGTATATCAGGAATCATATGATAATACAGGGCTGATGGTTGGTAATATGCAGGATAACATTAATCTCGCACTTATAACCGTTGATGTTACGGAAGAGGTAATGGATGAGGCAATCAACGAAAAAGCCGGCCTGATTATTGCTCATCACCCGGTTATTTTCAGTCCGCTTAAAAGCATTACCGGCAAGACTCTGCCCGAAAGGATTATCTTATCAGCCATTCGGAATAATATTGCCATTTTTTGTGTTCATACTAACCTCGACAACATTGCTGCCGGAGTTAACCGGAAGTTAGCCGGCAAAATAGGCATAACCAATCCACGGATACTTCATCCGGTTGCAGGTGAACTGAGAAAACTGGTAACATTTGTCCCACCTGAATACGCTGAAAAAGTGCGTACTGCTATTTTTAATGCAGGAGCCGGCCATATCGGAAATTATGACCGGTGCAGTTACAATATTGAAGGTACAGGCAGCTTCAGAGGTTCAGAAGATACCAATCCTTTTGTGGGAGAAAAGGGCAAATTGCATTTCGAGAAGGAAATAAGAATTGAAACTATTTTCCCGCGTGCCATTCAATCGTCAGTGATTAAATCATTACTTGATGCCCATCCTTATGAAGAGCCTGCCTACGATATTTATCCGCTTGATAATGAATATAGTCAATTAGGAGCAGGTATGATAGGAAGCCTCACTCAGGCAATGCCGGGAGCCGATTTTCTGAATCTTCTGAAAGAAAGACTGGGTTGTCAGATGATACGATATTCAGGAGATACAACAACTAAAATAAAAAATGTGGCTTGTTGCGGCGGTAGTGGTGCATTTTTAATCAGAGAGGCAATTAATGCCGGTGCTGATGCTTTTATTACGGCCGATATTAAATACCATCAGTTTCTTGATGCAGTAAATGACATCCTTCTGGTTGATGCAGGCCATTATGAAACCGAACAATTTACAAAAGAAATTTTATATGAATTTCTAATCAAAAAATTCCCTAACTTTGCACTCCGATTTTCAAAAGTAAACACAAATCCAATAAAGTACTTATAAGTATGGCAGACACTAAAAAAACGACAGCTGAAGTAGTTGAACTTTCAGTAGAAGAAAAATTGAAAGCTTTATACAAATTACAAAAAATCAATTCAGAAATTGATAAAATCCGTACCCTTAGAGGTGAGCTCCCTTTGGAAGTTCAGGATCTTGAAGATGAAATTGCAGGATTACAAACCCGTATTGACAAGCTTAACGATGAGGTTAAAAGTCTGGAAACTGCCACCACCAATAAAAAGAATGAAATCAACATTGCCAAAGATCTCATTAAAAAATATAAAGAACAACAAAACAACGTAAGAAACAACAGGGAATTTGATTCATTATCCAAAGAAATTGAATATCAGACGCTTGAAATTGAGTTATGCGAAAAACGGATAAAAGAGTTTGCTGCTCAGATAAAAGAAAAGAATGACCTGATTGAAGAATCGAAAAAGAAACTCGAGGAACGTAAAAGCGACCTCGAATCGAAAAAAAATGAACTCGAAGATATTACAACTGACACGCAAAAGGAAGAAGAACTGCTGATCTCCAGACGGCAGGAATATGAAAAAATGATAGAGGAAAGGCTTCTTACAGCCTATAAAAAAATAAGGAAAAATGCACGTAACGGACTTGCTGTAGCATCAGTCGAACGTGATGCATGCGGCGGCTGTTTTAATCAGATACCACCACAGCGCCAACTTGATATCCGTTCAAGAAAAAAAATTATTGTATGTGAATACTGTGGTCGTATCTTAGTTGATAAAGACCTGGTTGAAGAAGTAAAATAGTTATTTCATTAATTTTTTTTATTATCTTTGTTAGGAATGAATTCCAAAAGATGCAAAAGTTACTTTTATATTTTATTGCATTAATTACTTCCTTACCTGTTTTTTCACAGCCATGGAAATTTTTAAGGTATGAAGCAGCTTTTGGATTTGGTACAACTAATGTTTATAGCGACCTGGGCGGAGCGCCTAATGCCAAAAGCCTTTTGTTTATTCAGGATATTGAATTCCGCAGCATGAGGCCTTCGTTTTACGCAGCCGTCAGATATAAACTTGATCCAAAAACTTCCGTAAAATTAAACTTTATCTACGGGTATAGCCATACGCAGGACTTTGTAGGTTCGAGAAATGAAAGGCGGGGGTTTAAATCAAAAATAGATTTATTTGAAACTTCGGCACAATACGAATTTTACTTTTTGCAGGAAGAACGAAGGCTCAATTCTGCCGCTATGTTTAACCGTCGCGGAATGATAAACAATTATTCAGTAATCGGTGCTTATGTTTTTGCAGGAATCGGAGCAACAATGTTCTGGCCAAAGATTGAGTTTGACCAACCTCGTATCGGCGATAAATATAAGAGCGGAACAAGAGTAACCATGTCACTACCTATCGGAATAGGAGTGAAATACATACTCAGCGATCAGTGGCTCGTTGGATGGGAACTGGGATACCGGCATACACTTACCGATTATCTCGATGGTTTTGTTCCTCCCAGTTCAAAAAACATGGATGTTTACTGGATCAGCACACTTAACCTGAGTTATCGTATTCCTACTTCGCGAAGGGGTATTCCGATGTTTCTTGATAAGAAATGGCGCAGGAGGCATTATTCACGTTAATCAATATCTGTGAATCATTTTCCTATAGTCTTTTGTCAGTTATCTGACATCTTTTTTATTCCTTTATCTGACCATCATAAGATTCTTTCCTATCAATTCTTCAATAAAATTGTGAATTATTACCCATTACTTTTACTTAACTTATTTTCTTTAACATTTTTTATCATTTTTTTTATTTTTACGCGCTAAAATTCTGTTACTTTGCGTTTAATTGATGCAACCATTAATAGTTGATCATGCGAAAATTACTAATTATTTTTCTACTGTTTCCCTGCACATGGATAGTCGCCCAGCGCAATGCCAATTTTGGTATAATTGGGGGCATTTCCTATTACATGGGCGATATCAATCCGAACAGGCATTTTTATAACCCCTCCCCTGCATTAGGCTTAATATACAGAATTAATATTAATCCGCGCTATGCCATACGCGGAAACGTATACTATACAAAGGTTAATGGCAGCGACCTTGATTTTCCCGAGCTCCTGCACCCCGACCGTGCTTATTTACCGGTTTCTTTCAGCACAACAATGCTCGACCTTAACGCCCAGGTTGAATTTAATTTTCTGCCTTTCACACCCAACGTGGGAAAATTCAAATACACTCCATATGTTAGTGGCGGAGTGGGTTTTACGATGGCTATGTCTTCAAACGTTGATGCAAACCATCATTTCACCTTTCCTTTCGTTGCAGGGTTGAAATTTAACATTTCAAGAAAAATAAGTACAGGAGCTGAATGGAGCTTCAGAAAGACATTTACCGACCGTATCGACGGTGTGGAGAATCCGACAGGCATTCAAACATGGGTACATAATAACGACTGGTATTCTTATCTGAGTGTATTTATTACCTATAAGTTTTTTAAATTTGCCGAGGATTGTCCGGCATACAGGTAAAAATGAAACCATGAGTTTAAAGGATAAAATTAACATAGATAAATTACCGGTACATGTTGCAATCATAATGGATGGTAACGGCCGATGGGCTCAGCAAAGAGGTAACCAGCGTATATTTGGCCACCGTAATGCAGTTGAAGCCGTCAGAGATACTGTAGAAGCAGCCGCTGAGCTCGGTATTAAATATCTGACTTTATATGCTTTTTCAACAGAAAACTGGAAAAGGCCCAGGTCAGAGGTCGATGCCTTAATGTCGCTGTTGGTTTCTACTATTAACAATGAAACAAAAACACTGCTTGAAAATAATGTACGCCTTCATGCTATAGGCGATATTCAGTCATTGCCTGAAAGAGTGCAGGATCAGCTTATGAAAGCCATTAACCTTACAGGCAAAAATAACGGGCTGAATCTTATCCTTGCGCTCAGTTACAGCTCACGCTGGGAAATAATCAAGGCAGTAAAGGATATCGCCGCTGATGTTGAATCAGGGAAATTAAAATCCAAAGATATTGATTATACAATCTTCGAACAACATCTGAGCACTGCAGGCATTCCTGAGCCGGAACTTTTGATAAGGACAAGCGGAGAATACCGGCTGAGTAATTTTTTGCTCTGGCAAATAGCATACACCGAATTATTTTTTACCAAAACCCTTTGGCCTGATTTCAGAAGAGAAAACCTTTACGAAGCCCTGCTCGATTTTCAGAAAAGAGAAAGAAGATTTGGAAAAACAACTGAACAAATCAAAAAATCAATAAAAATTAATAGCTAATACTTACCGATGAAATTTACACCCCTGATTATAGCTATCTTCTCATGCATGTTGTGCATGGCTCAGCCTGATGATAGTGTAACATATAATTATGTCGATTATAATAATCCGGTTGAATACATAATTGCTGATATTACCATTACAGGAGTCAGATATTTACAGCCAGCTTATCTGGTAAATATTTCCGGATTAGCAATTGGACAGGAAATCGAAATTCCCGGTGATGAAATTACCAAAGCACTTCAGAAATTCTGGGATTTCGGACTCTTTTCCGACGTGAAAATCATCTTAACCAAGACTGAGGGACGAAATGCCTATATTGAAATTCAGCTGACCGAACAACCCCGGCTTACAAAGGCAAGAATACACGGAATAAACAAAACTGAAACCAAAGATATTGAAGAACTTATTAAGTTAAAACCTGGCAGTCAAATTACTGACAACATTATTAACAATACCCGGACTGTAATTCAAAAGCATTATGCAGAAAAAGGCTTTCTGAATTGCAGCGTTGACATCATTCAGAAAGATGACACAAGCAGTACAAATAAGGTGTATCTTGACATTAATATAGAAAAAAACCGCAAAGTCAGAATTTCAGAAATCAATTTTGAAGGAAACAAAGCCTTTCCTGATAAGATACTGAGAAGAAAGCTGAAAAAAACCAAACAGGTAAGCCTGAATTTCTTCAAACCGTCCAAATTTCTTGAGAAAGAATATAAAGAAGATAAAAATAAACTCATTGATTTTTATAATCAGCATGGCTACCGCGATGCTAAAATCCTGAATGAATCAATTACAAAGGTTTTTGATAAAAGAATATCACTGACCTTAACCATGGAAGAAGGGGTGAAATATTATATCCATGATATTCAATGGGTTGGTAATACAAAATATCCCGGTGAATTTCTTAATCGCGTTCTAGGAGTTAAGAAAGGTGATGTTTATGACCAGAAAAGGATTCAGGAACGCCTTTTTTCGGATGAGGATGCCATTACCTCATTATATATGGATGAAGGATATCTGTTTTTCTCCGTTGAACCCGTTGAGCAAAGAATTATTAAAAATCAGTCCATATCTGATAAACCTGATTGTTATCCGAAGCCGGATAATTTTATACGGAAACTGATGTATAAAGCTAAGCTCGCCACACCAGTAATTTGCCCCGGTGATTCAATTGACCTGCAGATGAGAATATCCGAAGGTCAACCTGCAACCATTAACCGTGTTATTATCAAGGGTAATACTAAAACAAACGAACATGTGGTAAGACGTGAATTAAGAACCCGGCCGGGCGAATTGTTCAGCAAGTCTGACATTATACGTTCTGTAAGGGAATTAGCTACACTCGGACATTTTAACCCCGAAAACATCAGCCCAAATCCCATACCAAATCCGGCTGACGGCACGGTTGACCTTGAATACCAGCTTGAAGAAAGGGCAAATGACCAGCTTGAAGTTTCGGGTGGCTGGGGAGGTTATGGTTTTGTTGGTACTGTAGGTATCCGCTTTTCAAATTTTTCAGTACGCAATATTCTCAATCCTAAAGCATGGAGACCAGTACCTACAGGCGATGGTCAATCGCTTTCCATAAGGGCACAATCTAATGGAAAATATTATCAGGCCTATAACCTTTCATTTATGGAACCCTGGTTTGGTGGCAAAAAACCAAACAGTTTTTCTTTTTCATTATATCATACCATTACTCATTATTACGGAACCCGTACAGCCGAAACTGCCGATGACTTTTTCAAAATATACGGGGCATCAATTGGTTTGGGCAGGCGGTTAAAATGGCCGGATGATTTTTTCACCGTTTATAGTGAACTTAGCTATCAGCGTTATCATTTAAATGACTGGAGCAATTTTATCATTACCGATGGCTTTTCAAACATCTTAAGTCTGAACCTTACCCTTACAAGAAGCTCACAGGACCAGATGATTTATCCGCGTAAAGGATCTATGTTTTCCCTTGGCTTGCAGATTACTCCGCCCTATTCAAAGTTTTTATCAGACCAGTTTTGGATAATGAGTGAAGATGAAAAAGAAAAGGTCAGAAATGAACTTCTGGCACAAAATAGTGAAACAACCGACGAAAGCATAAATAATGAAATTCAATCACGTGAAGAATCAAGAAAGTACAAATGGATTGAATATCACCGCTGGACATTCAAAGGCGCATGGTACACAAGCCTTGTCGGAAACCTTGTGATAGCTTTAAAAAACGAATTCGGCTACCTGGGATTTTTTAACAGTGATATAGGCCCATCGCCTTTTGAAAAATTTGATGTGGGTGGAAGCGGGATGTATGGTTATAATCTTTACAGCACAGATATTGTCGCTCTCAGAGGCTATCCGGATGGTTCATTAACTCCTACCAAAAATATTATAAGAAATGGAAGCCGTGTTCAAATTGATAATGGCAATATTTACACAAAATTCACCATGGAACTCCGCTACCCCTTTTCACTCAACCAGTCGGCTACTCTTTACGGACTTGCCTTTTTTGAAGGCGGCAATTGCTGGCAGGAATTTAAGGAGTTTAATCCATTCCTCATCAAACGTTCGGTTGGTGTTGGCGTAAGGGCATTTCTACCTATGTTTGGTATGCTTGGCGTAGATTGGGGTTTTGGACTCGATGCACTACCGGGTGATAAAAATCCATACCATGGATCAGAATTTCATTTCATTATGGGACAGCAATTCTGAGAAATTACCCATGATAATAAACTGTTTGGTATTAAATTTGATATGACAGATAATACAGCACAACAGCATTTTTTGTTAGAATGCTATAAGTTTAAACTTAAAAATTTATAAAAATGAAAAAGGTACTTTTATTATTTGCAAGTATGATTGCCGGAGTTTTTATGGCAACCGGACAAAAGTATGCATTTGTTGACACGGAATATATTCTGAATAACATACCTGCCTATAAGGCCGCTAAGGAACAGCTTGATAAAATATCACAGGAATGGCAGAAAGAAATTGAAACAAAGTATGCTGAAATTGACCAGATGTACAAAGACTATCAGGCCGAAAGGGTATTGCTTTCAGAAGATATGCGGAAAAAAAGGGAGGATATAATAGTCAACAAGGAAAAAGAAGTAAAAGAATTACAGAAAAGTTATTTTGGCCCAAACGGCGCCCTTTTTAAAAAACGCCAGGAGCTGATTAAACCTATTCAGGATGAAGTATATAAAGCTGTAAAAGACCTTGCAACCGAAGGCGGATATGCAGTTATCTTTGACACAGCAAGCGGACCCACTATGATTTATACCAATCCGCGTTATGACATCAGCGATGAAGTTCTGGAAAAATTAGGATATAAAAAATAATTATTTACTTTTGTGGCAGCAAATAATAACATGTTGTCAGTGTTAATGATTATTTATTAATTAAAAATATAAAAACCTGATGAGAAAGATTATTGTAACAACTTTTATCCTTGCATTTGTAATGGCAGGAAGTGCATTATTTGCCCAGAACAATCTGAAATTGGGTCATATTAACAGTCAGGATTTGTTTGCTGCCATGCCCGAAACCGATAGTGCACAAAAGAAACTTGAAAAAGTAGCCAAACAATACGAGGAAACACTGGAACAACTCCAGGTGGAATTTAATAAAAAGTATGAAGAATACTTAAGACTTTCAAAAGATCCCAATACCGGTGAATTGATTCTCCGTACAAAAGAAGATGAATTACAAACTTTACAGCAACGGATTCAGGGTTTTCAGGAAGAAGCACAAAATGAAATTGCACGTAAACGGACAGAACTTTTCAAACCGGTACAGGATAAAGCATTAAAAGCAGTTAATGATGTTGCACGCGAAAACGGTTTTACCTATATTTTTGATATGGCTGGGGGCCTGGTTGTATTTGCAGCCGAAAATACCATTGACATTCTTCCTCTGGTTAAGAAAAAACTTGGTTTGCAGTAAACCATTATTTACAGATATTTTTTCAAAGCCAATTCTGCAATATGAATTGGCTTTTTATATCAAATAAAAACATCAGAGAAACTGATAAAAAAAGAACATGAATCAAAATCCTATTGGTATTTTTGATTCTGGTGTAGGCGGACTTACCGTGGCTAATGCAATACACCAGTTATTACCCGGGGAAGATATTATTTATTTCGGCGATACGGCACATTTACCTTATGGCGATAAATCAAAGGAAACTATAATCTTTTATGCCGAAAATATTACCCGGTTTTTACTCAAACAACAGTGTAAAGTCATTGTTATCGCCTGTAATACAGCATCAACCAACGCATATAATGAAGTAGTCAGAGAAGCCGACGGAAAAGCGATTGTTGTAGATGTTGTTAATCCGGTCATCAGCTTTGTAGCTGATGATCCAAAAAGAAAACGCATTGGAGTTATAGGTACTAAAGGAACCATTAACAGCGGTACCTATGTAACCAAATTAATCAGCAAGAACCCGCATCTTTCAGTTGCATCCATGGCAACTCCTATGTTTGTTCCTATGATTGAAGAAGGTTTTATTTTTGACGACATCAGTAATGCCATTATCCGTGCATATCTTACAAAACCTGAAATCAGCAATATAGATACCCTGATTCTGGCATGCACACACTATCCTATCATTAAAAACCAGATTAGTAAATTCTATAATTTCAAAGTGGATGTAATTGATTCTTCCCGTATCGTTGCAAATCATCTCAGGGATGTACTTGCTGAAAATAATCTGTTAAATCCAGCCTCTAAGGGTAAAAGTCGCTTTATAGTATCTGATTTTACTGATTTTTTCCAATCAATATCAAAATTATTTTTTGAAGAAGACATCAGGCTTGAAAAAATCAATTTATGGAAATAAATCTCCTGAACAGGCCTGATAATTTTTTTTCAAATAAAAACCGTTTCTGGAATAATTATTACAATAATTTATAGCTACACCAGCTAAGAATAGCAACTCTTCTTTTAAAGAAACTTTTTATGTACACAATTGTTAATTTTGTATGATTTATTTTTAGTGAGCAGATTATTTAACCTTGATTTTTATCATAAATAATTATCCTTCAATGAATTAATTTTATAAAATAAAAATAAATCAGGCCATTACATAAATAACAGGAGATCCTTCGGTGAAAAAAAAAGTTAAAGTTGTTGAACGAGAAACGGTTGTAATTAAGTTTGCAGGCGATTCAGGAGACGGAATTCAGCTAACGGGTTCACAATTCTCCGACACATCGGCTTTTGTTGGAAATGATCTGGCGACCTTTCCCGATTATCCTGCAGAGATAAGAGCCCCTCAGGGCACAGTGGCAGGAGTTTCAGGTTTTCAGGTTCATATTGGCCATAAAGAAGTTCAGACACCAGGCGACAAAGCCGATGTTCTTGTAGCTATGAATCCGGCTGCTTTAAAGGCAAATATGAAATGGATAAAACCTGGTGCTACAATTATCATTGATATTGATAACTTTGATGCAAGGCATTATAAAAAAGCTGAATTTATTGAAGATCCTTTATATGATGGTTCACTTGACGGGTATAATGTTGTTAAGGCACCAATTACAAATATTACCCGTGATGTGGTAAAAAAATTCGGACTTGATACCCGAACTGCTGACAAAACAAAAAATCAGTTTGTAGCCGGCTTGCTTTTCTGGCTTTTCAACCGTGATATTAAAATTGGAGAGGGATATCTCCGTGAAAGGTTTAAAAACAAGCCTCAACTTATTGATGCCAACATTGAAGTTTTAAGAGCAGGTTATAATTATGCTGAGACACTCGAAGCTATTGCAACCATATTTGAAGTTAAGCCTGCCGAGAAAGGACCCGGGCTTTACAGGAATATAAACGGTAATATTGCTCTGGCATGGGGCTTAATGGCAGCAGCAGAAAAAGCAGGGCGCAGACTATATCTTGGCAGTTATCCTATTACTCCTGCATCGGAGATACTTCATGAGCTCACAAAGATGAAAAACCTTGGTGTACTTGCCTTTCAGGCCGAAGATGAAATAGCAGGCGTATGTTCGGCTATTGGTGCATCGTTTGCAGGCTGTTTAGGAGTTACATCCACATCAGGCCCGGGATTATCACTTAAAAGCGAAGGTATAGGCCTTGCGGTTATGACTGAACTTCCCCTTGTAGTTATTGACGTTCAACGCGGAGGTCCTTCAACCGGTTTGCCAACTAAAACAGAACAGTCAGATTTAAATCAGGCACTTTATGGTCGTCATGGAGAAAGCCCCTGCGTTGTGATTGCAGCTTCAACACCAGCCAATTGTTTTGACTTTGCATATGAGGCCTCACGTATAGCACTGGAGCACATGACACCTGTAATTCTTTTATCTGACGGATATTTAGCCAATGGATCGGAACTATGGAAAGTCCCCCAGATGGATGATCTACCCGCGATAAATCCTCCGCTGGTCAAAGATAATGATCCTGCCTATCAGCCTTATCATCGTAATCCTAAGACGCTTGCAAGATATTGGGCTTTACCGGGACAACAGGGGCTGAGGCATCGAATAGGTGGACTTGAAAAAGCAGATGTAACAGGCGAAATATCTTATGATCCGGTTAATCATGAAATAATGACCAATATCCGGGATGAAAAAGTGAAAAAAATTGCTGATTTTATTCCACTTCAAAAAATTTTCGGAAATGAAAAAGGTGAATTACTGGTTGTTGGCTGGGGAGGAACTTATGGAGCATTATACACATCGATAAAGGAAATGCAGGATGAAGGCTACAACATTAGTATGACACATTTTAATTATATCAATCCGTTACCGGTTAATACAGCAGAGGTTTTCAGCGGATTTAAGTATATATTGGTATGCGAACTGAATCTGGGGCAATTTGCAGGTTATTTGCGCAGCAAACTGCCACAGTATCAATATCTGCAGTTTAATAAAGTTCAGGGACTTCCTTTTCTTATTTCTGAACTGAAGGCAAAGTTTAAAGAGGTTTTAAATGA
This sequence comes from uncultured Bacteroidales bacterium, assembly GCA_964489905.1. GTDB lineage: Bacteria > Bacteroidota > Bacteroidia > Bacteroidales > UBA10428 > UBA5072. The sequence continues at coordinate 6,001 of CAZBCB010000003.1, read as the reverse complement.
AATTAAATCATGACGACAGAAAATAATCATTATACAGTAACTGCACAGGATTTCAAGCTAAACCAGCCTGCGCGATGGTGTCCGGGTTGCGGCAATCATGCAGTATTGGCTGCAGTTCAGCGTGCACTGCCGCTTTGCGGGATTAAGAAAGATAATGTAGTTTTTGTTTCAGGCATTGGCTGTTCTTCAAGATTTCCTTATTATATCAACACATACGGGTTTCATGGACTTCATGGCAGAGGAGCTGCCATAGCTACCGGCATTAAAATAGCCAACCCTGAATTAAGCGTGTGGTTAATCACCGGCGACGGTGATTCAATGGCCATTGGCGGAAATCATTTCATCCATCTGTTACGAAGAAACCTGGATATTAATATTTTATTGCTAAACAATAAAATATACGGTTTGACAAAAGGCCAGTATTCGCCTACAACACCCAGGGGCACTATTACCAAGTCGTCTCCTGACGGTACCATTGAAAATCCGTTTTTACCGGGCGAACTCGCCATGGGGGCTCAGGGTACTTTTTTTGCCCGTGTCGTTGACAATGACCTTGAAATGATGACAGATGTCTTTGTTCAGGCAGCACGACATAAAGGAGCTTCATTGGTAGAAGTACTTCAGAATTGTGTTATTTTTAATGATGACATACATATTGAAATTGCTGACAAGGAAATGCGCGACGAAAACCAGTTGCATCTTAAGCACGGACAGCCAATGATTTTTGGAAAAAACAAGGATAAAGGAATTATTCAGAAAGGTACCCGGTTTTTGGTAGTTAAAATCGGAGAAAATGGCATACAAAAAGAAGATATCCTCGTTCATGATGCCTATAATCCTGATGATACAAAGCACTATATGCTGGCGCGTATGATGTTGCCCGAATATCCGGTTGCTATGGGTGTAATACGAGCCATACAAAGTACAGTTTATGAAGAAAACCTGTACAATCATATAGAACATGCCAGGCACAAATCAACCATAAAGAATATGGATGATTTGCTTACAAGCGGCAATACTTTCAGACTGAGATAAAAAAAGCGGCCTAAGCCGCTTTATCATTAACAGTAAACAGGGGTTAAAACCTGAATCCCACCGTTGTAATTAAATTATATCGGTTAAGATTCAAATCAGCTATATTATTGTAATATAAATTATATTTTTCCTTATGCAGAAGCGCTGAAAAGCCCATGTCAATGAAGAAATTCTGATCGCGGTAACCCACTCCTGTTGTAAATTCAAAGCTTCCGGCCTTTTCATTTAATTCTCCCTTCTTATAAGGGCTCGGATAATAACCTGCACCGGCTCTGACTGATAGTTGGCCAAAACGCAACTCACCGCCACCTTTTAGATTAAGAACCGACCTGTAGGTATCCCTGATAATATCATTATAGGTTGTAATGTCATACTCTGCATCATAATTGCGGTAACGCATTGAGCTATAACTTACATACTCAGCATCGGCAGCAAGAAGTGCAACTTTGCCAATCTGAAGTGATATTCCTCCCATCGCTCTCAGCGGCGTTACAAGATAATATTTATATGCACCTACATCAAGCAGGTTACCATTTATGTCGGTTGGTTGTGCATTATAACCATCCCCATTATCAAAATATGATTTCATGTTGGCATCATACGTTTCTTTTATGTAATAATAGGTGGGTATATGCAAAGCACCTCCTATACGCAGAAAATTCACAGGTCTAGCAATAAAACCCAATTTGAAATTAAATCCCGAACCTGTTAAATCAAGTGTCTCAGTGTATCTGAAATTATTAAAATCGTTATAATTTGTAATATCGAATTCATTATGCATAAGTTTTTCTTCATAATGTAACGGTTGAATACCCATACTCATACCAAAATAAAATACATTACTGAAATTCATGCCGAGTGCAAACGACCATTCGCCTGAACGTCCCTGTGTTTCAATGGTTTTTCGCTGCTCAACAGGCAGAAATACAGGTGTTTCGTAATTGTATGCCGATCCGGGTGTGGTGTCAATAATATAAGTATCAAATGCCAGTCTTTCCCTGAACGGATCAAGATTATCAGGATGAATACCATTTGCGTTGTCCATGAAAAAATCAGCAAGCGAATTGTTTGGATTATCTCCTTTAATGACAATATTGTTATTAAAATCATTAAGCCTGTTGTAGCTTATACCAAAGGACACCCCAACCAAACCTGTTTCTTTCTTAGAATTGTAAGATGAAACATACCCAAAATTGCCGATAGTAATACGAAATTTCGAATCATCCATAGTTTGTCCATAGTAGTCTGAGGATGACGCCGAATAAACAAATCCGGGTGAAAAAGTCAGCTCCGATTTACGATAAACGCCTAATCCTGCCGGATTAAGGTATGCAGAGGAAAGATCTCCCCCAAGGGATATAAACGCTCCTCCCATGCTCATGCTTCGTGCAGTCATGGATGGATACGTCTGTGAAAACCGCAACGCCTGACCGGTATATTGTGCAGTTACCGGTATAATGATTGCTATGGCTATTAACAATGTGGATATTTTTTTCATGACTTCAGTTTTTAATATTAGATTAGCGCTCCGTTTGATGTATGCGGATGTTAACTTATTAATTTTTAAACAGTTCTTATTATATACTATAGAAACCTATATTACCTTCTGCCTCCTGAGCTTGAAGAACTTGAACGTGAAGAACTACTGCCCGACGATGATGATGAGCTTGAATGACCACCGGAACTATATGATGAACTACTACTCGGTCTGCTGTATGAGGAAGAAGAGCTGCTGCTTGGTCTTGAATAACTAGTGCTTGGTGAAGAACTATTGTGATAGCTTGGACTGGGAGCACTGCTGGGCCTGCTATAGCTTGGAGAAGAATTTGTACTTGGCCTGCTATATGAAGGCGAACTCGTGCTTGGCCTGCTGTAGTTTTGAGAATTATTATTGGGCCTGTTATATGAAGGTGAACTTGTTGAAGGCCTTGGCGATGTATTTTCATTTGATGCTGACGGCCTTGAATATGATGGTCTTGTAGGATTTGTGCTGGTAGTGGGTCGTGTATATACCGGTCTGCTCTGAGGCTCACTTGTGGAGCTTTGAGTAGTACTCTTTCTCGACTGGTAATTTAATGAGTTGTTTTGTGTTGAAGGCCTTGAAAATGTTGTTGAATAACTTCTTTGTTGTGTGGTGGTTGTGTTCCCCGAAGGCCGGGTTGTTGTTACACTTTCTGATGAACGACGGTTAACCGAAGTTGATTGTTGATTAGAATATGTACCTGGCCTTCTGTATTGAGGTTGTGTATTAACAGCGCTTTTTTCCCTGCTTGTAGTGGTTGATGTAACACTCTGACGACGTCCGGCAGCTGAATATGTACGTGAATCAGTTGCTGTAGTTCTTGTTTGTACATTGTTTGCCGGCATACGACGGCCGTAAGCATTGGTTGTAGCAACACGTCCGCCTGATGAAGCACTGTATGCATTCATATAACGGTTTGTTTCAATTGACCTGCGCGGTCCATAGTAAACCGGTCTGTGGTCAGAATAGTAAACATCACTATAATAAGGATAATAGTAACGGCCATAATAATATCCATCATAAAATCCATGATGATATCCATACCAGTATGAACTTCCGTAATAGGGGTAATACCAGTCATAATAATAACCATAATACCAGTATGGTGAATAATAGGAATAATAATATGGGTAGCCCCAGCTAATGCTGAAACTCCATCCCGGACTATACCAGTATGGATCCCAATACCATGAATCAAAATAGCTTATTGAATATACCGGGTAATAAAACCTTCTTATTCTTGAGGTATAATAATAATCGTCCGAACCATAATAATAATTGTTGGTAATGTATGTATTACCATCTTTTTCATATGACTCGGTATCTACATACTGAGGATCGTCGGTATATTGAGAATCGCTTGTGTATTCCTGCGGATTTTCAGAATAGTTCTCTTGTTGATCTGACTGGTTTTCCAGCGAGGCAATATACTTTTCATAATCGTCCATTTCTTTGGCAGGTTGTGCATCTGCTGGTGCTGTTTCAGCAACTGCCTGTCCTTTTGAAGGGGTATAATAAATATCATCATATTCGGCAGTTGTTTTCATACTGCTGGAACATGAAATGAGGTTCAGCCCCAAGGCCAGGATGAAGGCTATCTGTAATATTGTTTTCATGGCTCACCTCCTATAATTTATTGTGTGAAGTTATAATTATTTTCTTTATTTTGCACCAAATTTTAATTAATAGAAAAACTACAAATACCGTACCAAAAAATATATTATGGCTAAAGAATTAACAAGTAAAGAAGAAAATTATTCACAATGGTACAATGACCTGGTGGTGAAAGCAGGCCTTGCAGAGAATTCAGCCGTAAGAGGCTGCATGGTAATCAAACCATATGGATATGCAATATGGGAAAAAATGCGCGATGCACTCGATAAAATGTTTAAAGCAACAGGCCATGTTAATGCCTATTTCCCGATGATGATACCCAAATCATTTTTTAGCAGGGAAGCCAGTCATGTTGAAGGTTTTGCAAAAGAATGTGCTGTTGTTACCCATTACCGGTTAAAAAACGATCCCAACGGCAAGGGTGTTATTGTGGATGAAGAAGCAAAACTCGAGGAAGAACTTATTTTAAGGCCGACTTCAGAAACTATTATCTGGAATACTTATAAAAACTGGATACAGTCATATCGTGATTTGCCTATACTTATTAACCAGTGGGCAAATATCGTCAGATGGGAAATGCGTACCCGCCTTTTTCTTCGTACCGCCGAATTTTTATGGCAGGAAGGTCATACAGCACATGCCACGCAGGAAGAGGCTTTAGAGGAAACATATCGTATGGTCAATGTGTATGCTGATTTTGCTGAGAAATATCTGGCGCTTCCGGTAATAAAAGGCCGCAAGACTGAAAGTGAACGTTTCGCAGGTGCGTTAGACACCCTATGCATTGAAGCCCTGATGCAGGATGGGAAAGCCCTTCAGTCAGGCACATCGCATTTTCTCGGGCAAAACTTTGCCAAAGCATTTGATGTCCAGTTTCTTAATAAACAAGGAAAACTTGAATACGTATGGGCTTCCTCATGGGGAGTGTCAACACGCCTTATCGGAGCACTGATCATGGCACACTCAGATAATAACGGACTGGTTCTGCCTCCTAAACTTGCACCAATACACGTTGTTATCATTCCTATTCATAAAAACAATGACCAGTTAAATGCTATAAGCGCAAAAGCCGAAGTAATTAAAAAAGCACTAGAGGCTAAAGGACTGACAGTAAAATATGATGACAGTGATACACAAAAACCCGGCTGGAAATTTGCAGAATATGAACTGAAAGGCATACCTGTAAGGCTTGCCATAGGACCACGCGACCTGGAAAATAATACCGTTGAAGTTGCCCGCCGCGACACCCTTACAAAAGAGTCAGTCTCAACTGATGGCATCGATGAATATGTTATTACCCTGTTAGATAAAATTCAGCAAAATATTTACCAAAAAGCGCTGGAATTCAGGGAAAAGAATACTTTTACTGTTGATGACTGGGATGAATTCAAAACAATTATGGAAAACAAAGGCGGATTTGTACTTGCCCACTGGGACGGAACAGCTGAAACTGAACTAAAAATTAAAGAAGAAACCAAGGCAACCATTCGCTGCATTCCTTTTGATTCACCTGAAGAAAAGGGCAAATGTATTTACTCAGGGAAACCTTCTGCGCGAAGAGTATTATTTGCTGTAGCTTATTAGATTTTTTATGATGCCCGGCATGGTAAAATACCCGGGTTGTATATAACTTTTTCCGGCTTTAAGGTTTTAATAAATCTGATCTTCTTTGATTCACTTTTTCTGTATCATTAATAATATACTTATCCGGGATTAGTCATTTGATTTTTTCAAAGATGAATCGGGGTTTATTAATCTTTGATTAATTGAAAAGAGAAAAATACATACTTATATAATATGTCCTGATTCCGGTTATATATCAGGTTTGCT
>CAZBCB010000002.1:0-20661 GCA_964489905.1 uncultured Bacteroidales bacterium | reverse complement strand
ACTTTAATTGCTTTTCCCAAAATATCGAACCTAACATCAGTAGCAATAATTTTTACAACATAGTTGCCATGGAGCAGGTTCTTAACAGGAAGTTCGGTTTTTAAAGGCCCTCCGTTTACAGAATATTGAATAATTTCTCCACCTGATTCTTTATCGGTTGCTCCCAGATAAATCTGTGTATTGGTCGGATATATGGTGTATTCCTCATCTCTAATCGTTTTTGAACCAATAGCCAGCACACTGAACTGGTAATGTATATCAGGAGGTAAAAGATCAACGTAAAATTCAACTGATTTTTCTTCTGATTTATTATTAACCCTGTCAGCAGTATAATACTGAATTTTATGAAAACCTGCATCTTTTATTGTAAAAGGTTTTTCATATTTTTCAAATGTGCCATTATCTGTTTTGTAATAAATATTGGCTATTCCCGATTCATTATCATTTCCGTACAGGCTGAATAATATGTCTTTCCCAACATAAAGTGTGTCTTTTTTGGTGTATTTTAGTCCTGTCATGGTAATGCCGGTAACAGGCGGTTTTGTATCAACATATACCTTAAGTGCCGAAGGGACTGATGAATTTCCTACAAAATCTACCGCTTTGTAATAAATATACTGAAGCCCGGGATTTCCAATCATAACCGGTTTGTTATAAATATCATTCAATGCATTTGTGTTAATGCTAAAATAAATATTTTCGACCCCTGATTTATCATCATCGGCATTGAATAATATCTGTGTACGCGGGGAAATAAATAAGTAAGCACCTTTTACCTGATCTCCTTCAATTTTATAATTTACCGAAGGGGGTTTATTGTCAATATAAAATTCAAAGATTACTTTCTCACTTTTATTACCACCATCATCCGGCTTATTAGAAATAATATTCCCTATTGTCTTAGGATTTTCTTTATTTCCAAGGAAATCCACTGCATAAAATGAAATCTGTGTTTTACCATCGGCCAGCCGGCTTGCCGGAATTGGCGCAGTATATGGATATTCATTGCCCTGGTTTATTCTGTAATATATTGTTTTAACACCGGATAATTCATCTGTGCTTGATAAAACTATTTTAGCATTTGGAGATACAAAGTTTCCATTTTTTAGTCCGTCGATATTAAAAGTCGTAACAGGAGCAGTGTTATCTATTAAGATGGTATTGTTTTTGGGCAATTCATTATTACCTACCTTATCTGTAGAATAGTACGAGAGGGTATGTTTCCCGTCATGGTCAACAGTAAAAGGTTTAAGATATTTTTCATAAGGATTTCCGTTAACTGAAAAATAAGTGGATAAAACACCTGAAACTTCATCATTTGATGACATTGTTACTTCAACCTTTCCGTTATAGAATATCTTTCCTTCCCGCATAACAGAATTTTTCCCTGAAAACCTGACGCTGGTAAACGGTGGTTTGCTGTCGGCATAAACTTCAAAAATTATATCCTGCAAAGGATAAACAGTTTGCTTTGTAATGGTGTCGACGGCCCATGGTGATCTGATCGTATTACGTCCTTCAGTATCAAAATACATCGGGTTGCTGTAATTTTTTGAACTGTCACTCAAAAGCCTGTATGCCGGTGCATTATCATCAGGAGATACGGTTAACCATAAATATACGGGTAACTGTTTGTTAATATATAATTTACCATCTTCCGCCTTGTAAACCCGGGGATTTTCCTTAATTATTTCCTGGCTGCGAACAATCCCCCAACTAAATGTAATAATCAGAATGATTATTGATAGTTTTTTCATAGTATAGTATTGCATTGTATTTCAGAATAGTTTAACGTTGATATTAACAGTTGGTTTCATTTTTAATGTTTTGTTTTGTAAGTTTATTTTTTATTAGGATGAGATAAATATTTTTTAGGATAAAATTCATTATTTTAAATCCATTCGACATGATGAACTCTGAATAATTCTTTTGTTTAAAATGACAGATAAAAATGACAACACCGCCATGTCTTATGCCGGTCTGACTATCCTTTTCTGGTCAACTGTAGCTGTGGCTTTTAAGTTATCCCTCCGGTATCTAAGTGCCGGGCAGTTATTATTTATTGCTAACCACACTGCTTCATTCATATTAATCATTCAGGTTATCATAAGTAAAAAATCAGGACAATTTTTTTCACAATCGCCTTTACAATTAGCTCATTCAATTTTACTTGGCTTTTTAAATCCTTTTCTTTATTATCTCGTTCTTTTTAAGGCCTATTCCATATTGCCAGCTCAGGTAGCACAGCCCATCAATTTTGTCTGGCCTTTTATGCTTGTTTTGTTATCAATATTTCTGCTTAAACAAAAAGCCAGGTTGGTTACTTTCGTAGCCATGGCTGTAAGTTTTAGCGGTGTATTCTTACTATCGTTACAAGGTTCAATAACAGATATTAAAATTGAAAAACCTGAAGGTGTCCTTCTTGCCTTGTCCTCATCAATTATATGGGCTTTATACTGGATATTAAACCTTAAAGACAAACGTGATGACCAGGTACGATTATTAACCAATTTTTTAGTTGCTTCGGTATGTATTACAGGTTGGTGTATTATCACAGGAGAAATAAAAAGTATCTCCAGGAATGGTATATTACCTGCCATTTACACCGGTTTTTTCGAAATGGGCATAACCTTTGTATTATGGATCAAAGCATTACAATATTCCACTTCCACAGCCAGGGTATCGAATTTGATTTACATAACACCCTTTATTTCATTGATTTTCATTCATTTTGTGCTTGGTGAAAAAATTTTTCTTACTTCAATAGCAGGTCTCGTTTTAATAATAACAGGCATCTTCATTCAACAATGTAAATATGAAATGAAATCATAATCAACAGGGATTAGTCTATAAAAACACAATAAATATTTAAATATGATGTTTTTATTAACTTACCCGACAATCAAAATCTAATCATTCCGGAATAGATTTTGTTAGTCGATTCGTCAATTGATTTTTTCAATTGACGGATTTGGGATTAAAAAAAACTAACGATATTTGTATATTGATATTTAGTTGCAAATAAAAATCTATCTCTTTCATGAAAACATTAAATATTATTAAAAGTTTGCTTGTTGTTGCTTTACTTGTTATCATAATATCATGCGAGAAAGATAATGACAAAGATTATGATAAAGTTGCTGTTAACAGAGAAATTTATTTTGATATGCTTGATATATATCTCTGGTATGAATATCTCCCTGCCGTTAATTTTGCCGACTATGCAACCCCCGAGTTATTTCTGGAGGCATTGCGTTACAAACCGCTTGACAAGTGGAGTGTAGTTCTGACAAAAGAACAATTCAATCAATATTTTGAGGAAGGCAAGATGATCGGGCATGGCATTTCACTTGCAGTAGATGAAGCAAATAAAATAAGGATTGCTTTCGTATACAGGTCAACACAAGCATACAATAATGGTGTAAGAAGAGGATGGATAATTAATAAAGTAAACGGAACATTGGCAACACCTTCAAATGTTATGTCCCTTTTAGGTGAACAGGAGATAGGAATCAGGAACAATATTGAATTTCTGAACGAACAAAATAACCCTGTTACCCTAAACCTTACAAAAGAAGAAATCTCAATTACGCCTGTTTTATATTATGATACCATAAACTGGAACAGTGAGGTAATTGGCTATATGGTCTTTCAGGATTTTATTGACGCAGCAAAGACCGAACTTGATGAAGCTTTCACCTTTTTCAGCCAGACAGGGGTTAATGATATCATTATTGACATGAGGTATAATGGCGGGGGAAGTGTTGAAGTCGCTCAATATCTTTCCGGATGGATTATTGGTAAAGAATTTTCAGGCAACCCGCTGGTAAAATTCAAACATAACATAAAAAACAGCCGTTATGATACTACACTGAATGTACCTGCAAATGCAAACGGATTTTCATTAAACCGTCTGTATTTTATAGGTACCCGAAGCACAGCCTCAGCCAGTGAACTAATTATCAATGGAGCAAAGCCTTATGTTCAAGTTTTTCTGGGTGGCGATTCAACACATGGTAAGCCAGTAGGTATGTATGCATTGCCTCTTAAAAGTGCTGATTTTGTATTGCTTCCTGTTTCATTCAAATATACCAATGCCGATGATGAAGGCGATTTTTATGACGGGCTTGTACCCAATTTTCTTTCTCCTGACGATATTACAAAAGATTTTGGTAACCCCGAAGAAAATTCACTTGAAAGCATGTTGAATTATATTACCACCGGTACACCTTCGTACAAAGATGAAAAAAGTGCCGGGAAAGTTACCTTTATTGAGCGTACCGACCCTGTAGGAGTGTATCTGAAAGCCTTTTAACCTGATTGCCTTGAATAATATCATACTTGGCATCGACCCCGGAACCAACATAATGGGCTACGGTTTAATAAAAACCCTCAACCGTGAGCCGTTTCTTATTACTTTTGGTTGTTTTGATATGCAAAAACACAAAGATTATTATGATAAGCTTCGTTGTATATTTGAGCAAACGCTTGATTTAATAGATAACTATAAGCCCTTTGCCATGGCTATTGAATCACCGTTTTATGGAAATAATGTTCAGTCGATGCTAAAGCTTGGCAGAGCGCAGGGAGCTGCCATTTCTGCTGCATTATACAGATCAGTGCCCGTATTTGAATATGCCCCCAGAAAAATTAAACAGTCCATTACTGGCTATGGCAATGCTTCAAAGCAGCAGATTGCTTTATTTTTACAGAAGCTGATGAAATTTGAAACGTTACCCGAAAAACTTGATGCAACTGATGGTCTGGCAGTGGCTGTTTGTCATTTCTATCAGCAGAATAAACACACAGCTCCGGGCAAATATAAAGGCTGGGCTGATTTTGTTAAAAAAAACCCTCAGCGGCTTGGATAAAAACCGGAAGCAGATAAAAAAGCATGTATTACTGCTATTATAATCCTAAATTCGTTAATTAAAAAGTTCAATTGACCAATCTCGGATAATAATTCTACAAATGGTTCCTTATTTTTCCGGCAATTTCCTCAAATTCTTCTTTTGATAATTTTAATTTTGGTTTGGCAAAATTAATATCTTCCAGATTATTAATAGGTATGAGATGTATGTGAGCATGAGCAACTTCAAGGCCTAATACGGCAATACCAATTCTTTTGCATGGTACTGACTTTTCTATGGCAAGGGCAACTTTTTTAGCAAAGACTATCATCCCCGCAAGCTGGTCATCCGAAAGGTCAAAAATATAATCAGTTTCTTCTTTCGGCACCACCAGTGTATGACCCTTTGCCAGAGGGTTTATATCAAGAAAAGCAAAATAACGTTGGTCTTCGGCAATTTTATAACATGGTATTTCTCCGTTAATAATTCTTGAGAATATGCTGGCCATAATATAAACTTTATTGTTTTATAATTAAATAGAAATATCCACAACTTCAAAGGGTATAATCCCTGATGGCACTTTTATTTCGACAATATCGCCAACTTTTTTACCTATTAATCCTTTTGCAATAGGCGTGCTGACGGCAATCTTTCCTTTTTTCAAATCAGCCTCATTATCCGAGACTATTGTGTATTCCATCAACGCATTATTTTTGGTATTTCTTATTTTAACACGGTTCATAATCTGAATACGTTCAGTATCAATCTTTGAACCATCAATGACCCTTGAACTGGCGATTGCTTCCTTAAGTTTGTTAATTTTCATCTCAAGCATGCCCTGTGCTTCTTTGGCTGCTTCATATTCAGCATTTTCGGATAAGTCACCTTTATCACGGGCTTCTGCAATAAGTTTTGATATTGCAGGCCTTTCTACATTCAATAAATATTCAAGCTCGTCTTTAAGCTTCTGAAGTCCTTCTTCAGTGATATAAGAAACCTTATTCATAACGAAACCTCCTTGATTAAAATCTGAAAAAAAAAGAATTCCGAAATCACTCCCGGAACTCTTTACTTTCCTTATAATATGAAATTATAAATTAATTAGTTTGTTGTTTAATGGTCAGTGTTAAATTTACGAGTTAGGTAAGGACTAAATTAATCAAAATTCTTTTCTTTTCAAAATTTCTGAATAAATTATTGCTTTTTTCCAGTCTATATCTTTATAGTCTATTAAAGCCGCAGTTTCTGTTTCGGCCTTAATTTCTGAAGCACTGATGGGCTCATACGATTCAATAGTCCCTGTCATTAAAAAATCATCTGCCTTAGTTGAAAGGATAGTCTCTCTGGTCTTTTCAAAACTGGGCTCTCCTTCATATTCGACTTTTTCAACATTCATGCCTTCAGTTTCGGGTGAAGTTTCAAATGCAGATGTCTCCATACCTTGTTTTTCAAACTCCATACCCTGTTGTTCAACCAGATAACCATCATCTTCAACTGAGGATTCCTCTTTTACCGATTCGATTATAACTTCAGTGGGAGGTATTTCAATTTCAGGAATCCCCAATATTTCAGCAAGGGGGCCTAAATCAGGCTGCTTTTTGGGCAGTGGCTCCGTAACTATGTCACCTGGTATTCTTTTCCGCTGTTCCTGTTGCCTTTGCTTATTACGATAAATACTTGCAAGCAGACCAATAATACCTATAGCAATATAAATAATCAGTTCAATAATATCGTCACTCATTGGCAGGATTATTAAATTATTTCTGTTTTAAATCCTATACAAAGATAGGATAATTTATACCATATTATTATTTTTTGGCTCTTTTACGTTTAAACCATTTCAGTGGCCATATATCACGGTTTTGTCTATTGTTTATTCGGGCTTTCTTATCTATTTCATTCATACTTTTCCGTGTAGACTCGGACTGTATTTCACGGTGATGCTTAATTGCTTTCTTTCGCGATTTTTCATAATATTTTTTTTCAAGTTTCTTTATCAGTTCCTGTTTACGCTCAGCCTTTTTTACTTCCCTTGTCTGACCTTGTAAAGGTAACACTAATAAAAAGAAAAGGATTAAAACAAACCATCTTAACCTTTTATAACTTAAAAGCATTATTTTTGCCGTTGTTTTAAAATGAAATGAAAAATATAAAAAAATTCCGGAAGATTTTACTTTTACTATTTTTCTTTTTATTGCATCCATCCGGTTGTGTCAATGAACCTCCTGAAACAGTGCCGGATGTCCCGGTAAATATTACTGTTGATTTAAATCAGTATGCTATTGCACCTGCAAGTTCATTTATTATTACCAATCAAATGGTCGGTTCTCTGTCACTGGGATATAATAATAATGGAATTATCATTTATCGTGATATCACCGAATTTTACGCTTATGACCGGACCTGTCCGCATCATATTGAAAAAAGCACGGCTGTTGTTCTTTCGTCTAATCCGCTGCTTGCCGAATGTCCCGAATGTCACAGTTTTTATAACCTGCAAGCTGAGGGACTGCCAACCGAAAACAGTCCTTCAAAATATCGGTTAAAAAAATATCACCCTACTTATTATCCAGGCAATAATATTTTGCAGGTAAATAATTAATACCGGTAATGATCTGATTTATAAGGACCTTCAGGATGAACACCAATGTAATCAGCCTGTTTCTGTGTTAGCTTGGTGAGTTTCACTCCTAATTGCTCAAGATGAAGCCTTGCCACCTCTTCATCCAGTTTTTTAGGAAGCCGATAAACATCTATGCTATAATTATTATTCCACAGATCAATCTGCGCCAATGTTTGATTGGTAAATGAGTTACTCATCACAAATGAAGGATGTCCTGTGGCACAACCAAGGTTTACAAGTCTTCCTTCAGCAAGCAAAAAGATGGCATGACCATCGGGGAAAATATATTTATCAACCTGAGGTTTGATATTAATTTTCTTAATACCTTGAAATGCATTTAATTTATCAACCTGAATCTCATTGTCGAAATGGCCGATATTACAAACAATGGACTGGTCTTTCATTTTTTGCATATGTTCAATGGTGATAACATCAATATTACCTGTTGCTGTAACAAATATATTTCCTTCCTTGATGGCATCTTCCATAGTGGTTACTTCAAATCCTTCCATAGCGGCCTGTAAGGCACAAATCGGGTCTATTTCAGTCACCAGTACCCTGGCGCCGTATGCACGCATGGAACGGGCACAGCCTTTGCCAACATCGCCATATCCCAAAACTACCACTACTTTCCCGGCAATCATAACATCAGTGGCTCTTTTAATGCCATCGGCCAATGATTCGCGGCATCCATAAAGATTGTCAAACTTTGATTTGGTAACCGAATCGTTAACGTTGATAGCAGGTACCAGCAATTCACCTTTCTCCATCATCTGATAAAGCCTGTGAACACCAGTGGTAGTTTCCTCTGAAACACCTTTCCACTCTTTTACAAAACGATGCCATTTCCCGGGCTCTTCATGCAATAGTTTTTTCAGTAAGGTAAAAATTACTTCTTCTTCCTTGTTAGATGGTTCTTTATCCAATATTTCAGGATTATTTTCAGCCTTATAACCGAGATGCATTAACAAGGTAGCATCTCCTCCGTCATCCACAATCAGATTAGGTCCTTTGCCTCCCGGAAAACTCAAAGCCTGATTAGTGCACCACCAGTATTCCTCGAGTGTTTCTCCTTTCCATGCAAATACAGGAATTCCGGCTTTTGCAATAGCAGCTGCAGCATGGTCCTGTGTGGAAAAAATATTACAGCTTGCCCATCTTACATCAGCACCAAGTTCTTTTAACGTTTCAATTAAAACGGCAGTCTGAATAGTCATATGCAGAGAACCCGATATTCTGGCACCATTCAATGGTTTCTGGCCGGCATATTTCTTTCTGATAGCCATCAAACCGGGCATTTCCTTTTCGGCTATTTCTATTTCTTTCCTGCCAAAATCAGCAAGGGTAATATCCTTAACCTTGTATGGCAATGTTTCTGTCATTATATTCGTACTCATATTAAAAGGTTTACTTTATATATTATTTAAAACGTGACAACACTTCTCTTTTATCTTCATCAAGTTGCTTTATCAGATTATATACAGATGCAAATTTAATTTCATTTCTGATACGGTCAATAAAATATACTTTTAATCTTTCTCCGTATATCTCTTCTTCAAAGTTAAAAATATTTACTTCAAGGGTTTGTTCATGAACCTGGCTTTCTATTGTAGGCCTCACACCAATATTGGCCATACCTTTAAATAATTGCCCTTTCCATTCCACTTTAACTGCATATACACCGTTACGGGGTAATAATTTTTGCGGGTCATTAATGGCAATGTTAGCTGTAGGATAGCCAAGTTTTCGGCCCATGCGTGATCCTCTTATAACCTCTCCCTGCACAAAGTATTCATATCCCAGCGCTTCGTTTGCAAATACCACATTGCCAATTGATATGCTTCTGCGAATGGCTGATGAACTCACTTCTGTATTGTTTACCACAACAGGATTCATTCTTTCGGCTGAAAAACCATAAACCGATGAACTTTTAAGGAGGCTTTCAAAACTGCCCTGCCTGTTTTTACCAAAGTGATGATTATAACCCACTACAACATGACTTGCTCTGATTTTTTCATAAAGATATGTTCTGATAAAGTCTTCATAAGTAGTTTCCGAAAATTCTCTGGAAAACGGCAATACAATCAGATGATCAATCGAATATCTCTTGATCATTTCAATTTTTTCTTCCAGTGTGGTAAGTAGCCATAGTTTTTCAAAAGGCTGCAAGACTGTTCGCGGATGAGGCCAAAGCGTTATTACCACTGTTTCGTTTTTATAAAGCGAACCTAATTCAATAAGGCGTTTAAAAATAAGCTGATGACCAATATGAATTCCGTCGAAAATACCAATGGTGGTCACTGTATTGCGACCATGAAATTCAGATATGTCATGATAAATGTTCAAATGAAATCTGCCAGAATCAATAATTAAAAGTGCAAAAATAATATTTAACCTTTAATTTTATTGTTTTAAAAAATCAGTAAATTGTAAAATATTAAGTTTACTACTATTATGGCAGTACCCGGCATAGTTAAAAAAGACCCATGGCTTGCACCTTATAGCGAAATAATAAGCACCCGGGCAAAAAAGGTTTTGCAGAAAGAAAAAAACCTTATCACCAACCATCAATCAATAAGTGATTTTGCAACAGGGTACCTTTTCTTTGGTATGCATAAATCGGCAACTCACTGGATATTCAGAGAATGGGCACCCAATGCCGAGAAAATTTATCTTGTAGGAGAATTTTCAGCGTGGAAAGAAAAACCTCAATTCTCGCTGAAACCATTACCAAATGGTGTGTGGGAAATCATATTGCCCATTGATGCCATAAAGCATGGCAATTTATTTAAACTTTCAGTATATTGGCCTGGTGGCCATGGTTACCGTCTTCCTTCTTATGCTAAAAGAGTAATACAGGATGAAATAACAAAAAATTTTGACGCGCAGGTCTGGGACCCCGATCAGCCCTATTACTGGAAAAACAGCCAGGTTATTGCCAATCGTGATCCCTTGTTTATTTACGAAGCTCATATAGGAATGTCAACTGAAAAGGAGAAAATAGCAACATTTAACGAATTCCGAGAGCACATACTCCCCCGCATAATTAAAGCCGGTTATAATGCCATCCAGCTAATGGCTATTCAGGAACATCCCTATTATGGATCATTTGGTTACCATGTTTCAAACTTTTTTGCTGTTTCATCCCGATTCGGAACTCCTGAAGATTTAAAAGCGCTCATTGATGATGCTCATGGAGAAGGAATTGCCGTTATTATGGACCTTGTACATTCACATTCAGTAAAAAACGAACTAGAAGGACTGGGGCGCTTCGACGGAACACCTTATCAATATTTTCACGATGGTCCACGGCGTGAACACGTTGCATGGGATTCACTATGTTTTAACTATGGCAAAAATGAAGTATTGCATTTTTTACTATCAAACTGCAAATTCTGGCTTGAAGAATATCATTTCGACGGTTTCCGGTTTGATGGGGTCACAAGCATGTTATATTACGACCATGGCCTTTCAAGAAATTTTACAAGCTATGACATGTATTTCGACGGCGGACAGGATGAAGATGCTATAATTTACCTGACTCTTGCCAACAAACTCATTCATCAGGTCAATCCATTTGCCGTTACTATTGCTGAAGAAATGAGCGGCATGCCTGGCCTGGCTGCTCCCATTGAAGAGTGCGGTTATGGATTTGATTACCGGATGGCCATGGGTGTGCCTGATTACTGGATAAAAATAATTAAAGAACTACCGGATGAAAAGTGGAACGTATCACAACTGTTCTACGAACTTACACGGAAAAGGCAGGATGAGAAAACCGTTTCATACGCCGAATCACATGATCAGGCATTGGTTGGCGATAAAACTATCGTTTTCAGGCTAATGGACAAAGAAATGTATTTTCACATGAACAAGGCCTCTCAAAATCTGATCATTGACCGCGGAATAGCCCTGCACAAGATGATACGTCTTGTCACCATTGCTACAGCTGGCGGAGCTTATCTTAATTTTATGGGAAATGAATTTGGACATCCCGAATGGATTGATTTCCCAAGGGAAGGCAATAACTGGTCATTCCACTATGCCCGCCGCCAATGGCATCTGATGGATAATCCTGATCTCAAATATCATTACCTGAGTGATTTTGACCGCGATATGATTATGTTAATTAGAAAAGAAGGCATCCTCAAACAGGAATACTGTCATCTTCATCACGATAATGTTTCAGACCAGGTGTTGGCTTTCAGCAGAAAAAGCTTTCTGTTTATTTTTAATTTTAATCCGGTAAAATCATTTACCGATTATGGGATATGTGTTGAAGGTGGAAAATACAAAGTTGTATTGAACACAGACAACATAAAATATGGCGGATTTGGTCATGTTGATGAATCAATTATTTATTATACACAACGAATCGGTAAAATTTCCTCACCGGATGTACTGAAAGTCTACATACCCAGCCGTACAGCACTGGTATTTAAACATCTGGCAACACCAAAAATTTATTGATCCGCAATTAGCCAATAGAAACACAAAAAATATTTAACCCAGGTACGATGAATCTGTAAATTCATTGTATCTGGGTTTATTTGCCTTTTCAGAGAATAACTAATAAAGGTTTTTCTTAAAACAGACCTTCTACCGAAAGATAGCGTTCACCGGTATCATAGTTGAATGCCAGTATTACTGATCCGGCCGGAATTTCAGGAAGTTTTCTGGCTACAGCTGCCAATGCTGCACCTGATGATATTCCCACAAAAATACCTTCTTCTCTGGCAGCACGCCGGGCATAATCAAAGGCTTCATCTTTTGAAATGGTTATTACTCCATCGAGAATTTCCTGATGCAAATTTTTCGGAATAAAGCCGGCACCTATGCCCTGAATGGGATGCGGAGATGGTTGCCCACCGCTTATAACAGGTGAAAGCTCAGGCTCTACGGCATAAACTTTGAGTTTTTTAAATTTTGATTTTAAAACTTCGGCAACACCCGTAATA
Source organism: uncultured Bacteroidales bacterium (assembly GCA_964489905.1). GTDB lineage: Bacteria > Bacteroidota > Bacteroidia > Bacteroidales > UBA10428 > UBA5072. The sequence continues at coordinate 8,230 of CAZBCB010000002.1, read as the reverse complement.
TGTCCTCCGGTTCCTACCCCCGTTATCAGATAATCAATTCCGTTCGGAAAATCCTGTAAAATTTCCATGGCAGTTGTATTACGGTGTATTTCAATATTAGCCTCGTTTTCAAATTGCTGAGGTATCCAGACATCAGGATTCGCGGCAGCTATTTCATGGGCTTTTTCAATGGCTCCTTTCATCCCTTTCTCACGTGGAGTAAGTTCAAATTCAGCACCATAAGCCGCCATTATTTTACGTCGTTCAACTGACATCGACTCAGGCATTACCAGAATCAAACGGTACTTTTTAACAGCAGCTACCATAGCCAGGCCAATTCCGGTATTACCTGAAGTGGGTTCAACAATAACCGACCCTGGTTTTAATATCCCTTTTTTCTCGGCATCTTCAATCATCGAAAGAGCTATCCTGTCTTTAATGCTTCCACCGGGATTGGTGCGCTCAAGTTTATACCAGACTTCATGAGTTGAAGGAAATAAACGGTTGATTTTTACATGCGGGGTATTTCCAATGGTTTCTAATATGTTGTTGGCTTTCATGTCTATTGATTTTTTATGTTATGTTAAGTTAAAATAAGAATTATATGTATCGCCATTTTTAAAAACGCAGAGCAACGTATGTCCTGCAATAGTGAATTTATCCCTCTGACGAGGGACAACAACAGGTATGAAACCAAATACTGATTATGAAAAACAAAAATATCATCAGGTTAAATAACAAAATTTATAGGTTCTTTATAATTCTTACTGTCCCTGATAACTACCTTGCTTTCATGATAGACAACCGAATAAGGTGGAACGCTTTTAGTAAGCCAGACATTACCTCCAACAACAGTATCATGCCCTATAACGGTATCGCCCCCTAAAATAGTACTGCCTGAATAAATAATTACATTGTCTTCAATGGTCGGGTGCCGTTTTTTGCCCTGCATCGATTTTTCGACACTCATTGCACCTAAGGTAACCCCCTGATATATTTTCACATTATTACCGACTATGGTAGTTTCGCCAATAACAATACCGGTGCCATGGTCAATAAAAAAATGATCTCCAATCTCTGCTCCCGGATGAATATCAATACCTGTTTTACTGTGTGCATATTCAGCAATCATCCGTGGAAGATAAGGTATTTTTAATTTAAAAAGTTCATGAGCGAGTCTGTAAACAGCAATAGCATAAAAACCGGGATAATACAAAATAACACTTTCAACGGCACGTGCAGCGGGATCAAAATCAACAAAAAGCCTTGCATCTTTTATAAGACTTTCATAAATGGCCGGCACTTTCTTAAAGAATTCTTCGGTCAGGCCACTTACCGTGTCATTCAAAATTGGTTCCATGGGAGTGAGAATATCCCTCAGGTCAATCTGAAGCTGAGCAAGGTTTAACTCAATTAATGGTATATTGCATTTCTTATCAGCTTTAAAAGGAAATAAAAAATAAATCAGGTTATCAATAAACTGATGTGCCTTAATCATTGAAGGCACTTCCTTTTTGAAATTATTGTATTCATTAAAAAGGTATTCGGGGAATTTTTCAATCGAAATCATATTATTATACTATTATCAGGCAAATATAATTAATTTCAGACATAAATATCTTTTATTCGTATTATAATTTATTATCCTTACCGGCCAGTTTTTCGAGTTTATCAAACGAAGTAACCAGACCTCTGATGACAGCTGAGCTCAAGCCCTGGTGTTCCATTTCATTTAGTCCTGAAATAGTGATTCCCTGAGGGGTAGTAACTTTATCAATTTCACGTTCAGGGTGATTATCGGTTTCAATGATCAGCATCGCTGCCCCTTTCACTGTCTGAGCAGTAATGAGCTGCGACATTTCAGAATTAAAACCTATTTCAATGCCACCCTGTGACATGGCACGCATAAAACGCAATGCAAAAGCAATTCCGCAGGCTCCGACAACCGTTGCCGCACCCATCATATCTTCCGAAATTTTCAGTGTTTTCCCCATTTTGTCGAACATCGTTGTAATTCTTTTTTCTTGTTCTGCATTACAATTTTTTGAAGCAATACATGTCATTGATTCACAAATGGCCAAAGCAGTATTAGGCATAACCCTGAAAATAGGCAATTTACCCAGTGAATTTTCAATCTCTCTGAGTGTTATTCCGGTTATTGTCGAAATAATAATATGTTTGTCAGTTATATAATTTTTTATTTCTTCAACCAGGTCATTAAACTGCTGCGGTTTAATTGACATTACAACAATATCTGCATGCCGAATGGCATGAGCATTATTATCACTTACCGTAAAACCTTTTCCCTTTAGATAATTCAGACGATGTCCCCTTTTATCGGTGATAATAATATCTTTCATTTCAAACTGTTTTGATGCCAGAAGACCTTTTGCCAGTGCCGTTCCCAGATTACCGCCGCCCAATATTGCTATTGTATGGTTCATAGGATTATAATTAGTTCAAGGTTAATTCTATCTTTGTAAAAGTAATACGCTATTTGCAAAAGAACAAAAGAAATTTTCCCAAATTCGTCAATTGAAAAAATCAACTATGGAATTTCTGATTCTATGTATTAACGGATGAATCAAAAAAAATACCCGTCAGTGCACATACATGCCCCAACGGGTATTGTATCATTATCTCGTGCCTTTATCCACGAATTGCTTTAATACCCGGCAGTTCTTTTCCTTCCATATATTCGAGCATAGCGCCACCACCGGTAGATACATAACTAACCTTATCAGCCAGCTTATTTTTGTTTATTGCAGCTACCGAGTCGCCTCCGCCAATAAGGCTGAATGCTCCTTTGGCTGTAGCCCGGGCAATGGCCTGTGCAATGGCTGAAGTCCCTTTTGCAAATTTATCCATTTCAAAAACACCCATTGGTCCGTTCCACAAAATGGTTTTTGATTTCTCAATCACATCGCTGAAAATCTTTATGGTTTCTTCCCCGATATCCAGACCCATCCATCCATCAGGTGTCTGGTCAATTTTGGAAACGCTTGTATTGGCATTGGCATCAAATGCATCGGCATTAACGGCGTCGACAGGAAGATACACTTTAACGCCTTTTTCCTTGGCTTTTTTCAACAATTCAAGTGCCAGATCAAGTTTATCCTCTTCACAAAGTGATTTGCCAATTTTCCCGCCTTGTGCCTTGATAAATGTATAAGTCATGCCGCCTCCGATAATCAGGTTGTCAACCCGGCTCAGAAGGTTTTCAATAATCATAATTTTATCTGAAACCTTGGCTCCTCCCATAATGGCAGTAAACGGCTTTTCAGGCGCCTGCAACACTTTGTCCATAGCTTTAAGCTCATTTTCAATCAGATACCCAAACATACTGTTACCCGGAAATTGAGCAGCTATAAGGGCAGTAGAAGCATGAGCCCTGTGGGCTGTACCAAAAGCATCATTCACATAACAATCAGCATAGCTTGCCAGTTGTTTTACAAATTGTTTTTGCTTTTCCTTTACTTCAGCTTTGGCTGCTTTTTTCTGTTCTTCTGTGGCATCTTCTCCCAGATGATAAGGCTTGCCTTCCTCCTCTTCATAAAACCTGAGGTTTTCAAGCAACATAACTTCACCTGATTTAAGATCTGCAGCCATTTTTTTTGCTGCGTCACCCATACAATCGCCGGCAAATTTAACCGGCTTTCCTAAAAGTTTCTCAATAGCCGGCACTACATGCTTAAGCGAATATTTGTCCTGTGGTTTTCCATCGGGCCTGCCCAGGTGTGACATCAATATCACTGAACCTCCGTCATTTAAAACCTTTTTAATGGTAGGTAATGCCCCTCTGATACGTGTATCATCAGTTACCTCAAATGTTTGTTTATTGAGCGGCACATTGAAATCCACACGGATTATGGCACGCTTTCCTTTAAAATTGTATTTATCGATAGTCTGCATTTTTATGAATTTTGATTTATTAGTGAAACAAAGATAAAAAAGTTATTTTATTTACATTTGCTGTCAGATAATATACATGATATTTATTTTCTACAACGGATTTTCATACTTAAATGAATGTTATTCAGTGAAATAATCGGTCAGACTGCTTTAAAAAAAAAATTGACGCAATCGGTTAAGGAACGCCGTATCAGTCATGCACAGCTGTTTTTTGGCCCCGAAGGTGCAGGTGCACTTCCTCTGGTACTGGCCTATGCACAGTATATTTCTTGTACGGGCGACAAAGATGAAGATGCTTGCGGCAAATGCCCAAGCTGCATGAAATATGCCAGACTTATTCATCCTGACCTGCATTTTATTTTCCCGATTAATAGCACGACTTCAAAACAGGACCCGGTATGTGATGATTTTCTGAGCGAATGGAGATCATTTGTTTTGCAAAATCCTTATGCCGGCCTTAATGACTGGTATGCTTTTATTGAACTTGAAAACAAACAAGGACTGATTAAAGAAAAAGAAAGTGATGCTATTTTTAAAAAACTGTCATTTAAATCATTTGAATCGGATTTTAAAATTGCAATAATATGGATGGCAGAAAAAATGAATGATTCAGCATCAAATAAGCTGCTGAAGCTCCTGGAAGAACCTCCTGACATGACTGTCTTTTTTCTTATTGCCGAAAATGCTGAATTACTTTTGCCTACTATCCGTTCGCGTTGTTTCCCCGTAAAAGTGCCGCTGATCAATGAAGAAGACATGATAAATGCCCTTAAATTGCATCACCGATTAGAAAACAGCAAGGCTGAAATAATCTCCAGACTTGCAGCCGGTAATTACCAGAAAGCCATTGCCTTGCTAAATGAAAATGAAGAAACGGGGAACTTTTTCGAATTGTTCGGGGAATTTATGAGAAGAAGTTATTTGTACGACATGCAATCTTTACTTAAGCTTTCAGAACAGTTGAGTGCACTCAATCGTGAAAAACAAAAAGCTTTCCTTGAGTATTCAATGAGATTAATCCGTGAGAATGCAATTAAGCATTTTGACCATGAGAGTCTTATTTACATGACTAAAACAGAAGCTGATTTTTCAGTTAAATTTTCAAAGTTTATTAATGGTAAAAATATTGTACCATTAAACGAAGAACTAAATAAAGCCTATTATGACATCGAACGCAACGGAAATAGCAAGATTATTTTTCTTGACCTTGCTTTAAAAATCGGGAAATTATTGAGAACAGTATGACTTTATTATATGGTAAGACAAATTTATTTAACTTTGTATTTTTATCTGAGATTAGTCAATAGAAACTCAATAAATAATTTAACATATTGTTTCTATTGACTTATCGAGGGAACCCCGACTTATCAAAGTTTTTCATTCCGAAGTTACGGAAGGGTTAGATTTTGTAAGTCGGTTCGTTAATTGAAAAAATCAATTGACGAATATGGATTTATAAAAAAGATTCTTAATTTTTCGTATCGCAAGGATGGTCGTGTTATAATTATTTCTATCATTTACAGCATATTGTATGCAAACAGAAAAATTAAATATTCCGGGTGGTTGTAACGGCCGGGGGTGTAGTTATATTCTTAAAGATTCATCAGAATCATCTGTCTGTATTGATACCGGTTGCCACAAACTAAACACCTTTGATTGGCTTAGTGATATTCCTGAAGCATATCATCATTTTGATATCGTTGAAATCAGATTTAAAAATACGCGAAAAGGTTACTATAAAAATGTAAACAACCTTAAATTAAAAAGAGGCGATATTGTTGCTGTTGAAGCTAATCCCGGCCACGATATCGGAATTGTATCCCTTACAGGTGTATCGGTTTTACGCCAGATTTTGCGAAACAATCTGCAACATGATAATCCCGACTTTAAAAAAATATACCGGAAAGCCAAACCGGTTGATATTGAAAAATGGGTGGAGGCTATGTCACTTGAGCACAATACTATGCTTAAATCCAGAAAAATTGCCGAAGAACTTAATCTCGATATGAAAATAGGCGATGTTGAATATCAGGGCGATGGTACCAAAGCAATATTTTATTATATTGCCGATGACCGGGTCGATTTCCGTGAATTGATTAAAGTTCTTGCCGAACGTTTTAAAGTGAGGATTGAGATGAAACAAATAGGGGCAAGGCAGGAAGCAGGGCGTATTGGAGGTATTGGTTCATGTGGCAGGGAACTTTGTTGTTGTACATGGATAAAAAGTTTTGTATCAGTCACAACCAGTGCCGCCCGTTATCAGGAAGTTTCATTAAACCCCCAGAAACTTGCAGGGCAATGTGGTAAACTTAAGTGTTGTCTCAATTATGAATTGCCGGCATATATTGATGCACAGAAAGATTTCCCCGACACTTCAATTCCCCTTGAGACAGAGCAAGGACCTGCTTACCACCAGAAAACTGATGTGTTTAGACGGCTGATGTGGTATTCTATGCAGAAAGATATGCCTTCAGATATAGCTTGCCTCACCGTCGATCAGGTAAAGGAAATTATAGCCATGAACAAACGGGGTGAAAAAGTAAAAAAACTTGAAAGCGTCGAAAGCATTTCCATTGCTCCTATTATTGACTATCAGTATTCAGGTGATATTGAAAGCCTCTCACATATTGAAGATCGTCCTGCTGAAAATCAAGTCAGAAAAAATGAAAAAGACAAAAGAAAACACCGGTAACATGAAATACAAATCATTTGTCTTTACTATATCTGTTATTTTTTTGCTCACGGCGTGCAACAAGAACCGTGTTTTTCACAGATTTACTGACATTCCCGGCAATAAATGGCTAAGCAAAAATATTGTTCATTACGATGTACCTATCACTGACACAGCCAGTTCTCATAATGTTTATATACTGATAAGAAACAATGCCAACTATAAATACAGTAATTTATATTTATTTGTCACCATTACTTCTCCGGCCGGTTTTTCTGTTAGAGATACCGTTGAACTGACACTTGCAGACAAAAAAGGCAGGTGGTTAGGCAAAGGTGCAGCTGACCTTTATACCAGCCGTCATCCCTATAAAATGAATATCCGATTCCCTTACCGGGGGATATATACGTTTGATATTGAACAGGCACTCTGGGAAACCGAATTGAAAAATATATCAGGCGTGGGACTGCAAATTGAAAGACTGCAGTAATGATACATATTTTCTAAATTAATTACTAATTCGCATATATAACGTGAAAAGAAAACTTGAACGTTTTGCTGAAATGAATACTTTCCCGCACGTTATCCAACCGGCATTTGACGAAGTATTTCGTAAAGACCATATACTTAAAGGAAACTGGAAAAATACATTTTTTAAAAACGACAATCCTATTACACTCGAACTTGGATGCGGAAAGGGAGAATATTCAGTAGGACTTGCAAAACTATTTCCACAGCGTAATTATCTGGGAGTCGATATAAAAGGAGCCCGTATCTGGAAAGGCGCCAAAACATCACTCGTTGAAAATATCCCTAATGTTGGTTTTTTAAGAACTCATATTGAATTCTTATCTTCTTTTTTCGCACCCGGCGAAGTGGACGAAATCTGGCTGACCTTTCCCGACCCTCAAATCAAGAAAAAACGCAAACGGCTCACATCAAGCCGTTTTTTAAATTTATACGGACAGTTTCTGAAGGATAATGGCATTATTCACCTTAAAACCGATAACGACCTGCTTTTTCAATACACCCTCAGTATATTAAAATATAATCAGCTTGAAATTATTGAATGCACTAATAATTTATATGCTTCTGAAATTAATTATCCAATACTTACTATAAAAACCTATTATGAGCAACAATTTCTTGAAATGAATGCAACCATAAAATATTTATGCTTTAAACTTCCCTATGGCAAAAACATTGAAGAAATTCCGGATGAATGAACAGACAGATTTTTTTAAAAAAGTATATAAAGTAACAAAACTTATACCTCCGGGCAGAGTTACTTCATACGGGGCAATAGCATCTTTTCTGGGTTCACCTCAGGCAGCACGCACTGTGGGTTGGGCTTTAAATGCTTCCCACACACAGGAGGAATTTATCCCTGCCCATCGCGTTGTAAATCGTAACGGCATACTAACCGGCAAACATCATTTCAGACATCCTTCACTCATGCAGGAACTGCTCGAAAATGAAGGTATAGCTGTTGTAAATGATCAGATCATCGATTTTAAAAAACTTTTCTGGGACCCGTCTAAAGAATTAAAATAACAAGACTTTCCTTTTGTAAAATGTTAATTAAACACAAATTTGTCATTAGGAGCGAAGTAAACTAATGCCTTAACCCAAATTCATCAATTGATTTTATCAATTGATGAATTTGGG
>CAZBCB010000001.1:0-21097 GCA_964489905.1 uncultured Bacteroidales bacterium | reverse complement strand
AGCTAAAGTCAGAAAAACAGCAGCAAGAGCTCCAAAAACAGCAGCTATTCTTCCTGTTTTGATAATTTCCTTTTGGTCAGCATGAGGGCTGAATTTTTTTACATAAATATCCATGGTGAACACTGTGCTTAATGAATTTAGTGCTGAATCGATGGTGCTTATCAGTGCTGCTATGAGAACTGCCAGCACTATTCCGGTCGCACCTGCGGGGAAAAGACGTGTAACTAATGTCATATATGCTTCATCAGGATCTTTTAAATCAGGAAATAAAACATAGCATGCAATACCCGGTATGATGAACAAAGCTACATCAAGAATTTTAAGCCAGGCTGTGAAATTAGCTCCTTTTTGTCCCTGTATAAGGTTTCTGGCTCCAAGAACCGATTGAACCATTGACTGGTCTGTACACCAGAACCATATACCCATAACCGGATAGCCCAGAATGATAGCAAGCCATGGATAATTTTTGTTATCCAACGGCAGAAACAGGTTCCAGTATTGAGCTGGTGTATTTTCATAAATTGATTTTATTCCCCCTGCTGCCGATACTGCTTTTACAGTTAATACAAAAGAAACAATAATCAGAAGGGCCATCTGAAATACATTGGTATAGGCCACTGTTTTTAAACCTCCTGCAACTGTAAAAAATGCAGCAATAACCACCAGTATGATCACAGATAACCACATGGGCAGGTTAAGAACCTGCCCGATCAGAATACTTCCGGCAAAAAGGGTTAATGAAAGCCATGAAACAAGAATTGTAGCCAGCGAATACCATGCAAGTATATTACGTGTGGATGCACCAAATCGCTTGCCCATAAATTCAGGCAATGTTACTACCTTAGCACCTATGTAACGGGGAGCAAATACCATAGCAAGCAACAGAATAAATACAAAAGCATACCAGCCGAAATTACCGGCTACAACTCCGGTAGTGTATCCTATACTTGCCGATGCAAGAAGCATTGAGGGACCAACATTAGTGCCCCACATTGTAAAGCCTATACTCATCCATCCTAAAGAACGGCCGGCAAGAAACAGATTATCGTAGTTTTTCTTTTTTCTGAAACTTACCCAATAACCAATTATAATCAACACCAGCAGGTAGGTTATCACTATGATAAAATCGATGGGTTTAAGAAAGGTATGAATATTCTCCATGATTGTAATTGTAATTAAATATATTTTTCAGCAATGTTCATTGCCTGATCAATATCTTTTTCGGTTTTAAAATGCATGAGTATATGTAGTCCTTCAGTTCCGACATTATCCAGTAATGGTTCCAGTTCATTCACTTCAACCCAGCAGGGCATAACCCGTTTTCCCTTTGTGAGTATTTTTCTGTACATATTATACCATACAGGGTTTCCTCCCTGCGGCTGACCTTCCCCAGGTGTCCACTGCACAGCTTTTAATTCGGGTATTTCGAGTATGGCATCCAGATGACGGATGGCATCAACACCGTCAAGATGGTATAAGGTATATTCAATTTTTTTGCATTGTTCATGCAAATAGGGTAATGCAAACGTGATGAAATCATCTTCCGATATCATCACTGAAATATCACATTGCAGTTTTGATACTTTCCCGGGTGCCCATAAAGAGAAATAACAAAAAGCCATCCCACCGTCTACCTGAATTTTATTATAAATTTCATCAAATACCCTGAAGTATATTTCATTTACCTGCCTGAGTTGCTGATGCAATAATTCAGGCTGCAGTAACATGTCTGTCAGAACACTATCGGTTCCCCTGAGTCCGGCCAGTGTATCAAGTCCTTCCGCCAGATCGGGGCAGCCTACCAGATATTTCCCCTGTGCTTTTTTGCAGCAGGCATCAATCAGGTTTAAATGTAACTGCCACCATTTATTTTCTGTGTCAAATACTATTTCATCTGACAGGTGGTTACAGGGCTTGATCCATATAGTATTTTCCCCGGCCTGCAGGCTTGCTCCCAAAATGGCTGAAAGGGATCCCGGCCCCAGATGAGTATTGGCTACCGGAAGTATGTCGGCTTTGAAAGAACTTACTGAAAGCTGATAATGCAGGTACTCAGACCGCCATAAAGGATCAAACCAGAACTGCTCGTGATCTTTTGCAGGTGAAGGCTTCCTTACTTCATCGTGTGGTTTACCTTCTTTTTGTATATGTTCCCACATGCTAATTAAGAATCCCTTACCATTCCACCAGTTAATATACCTTTCTTTTGTCTCTTCCCAGTTTTCTTTCCAGGTAGTGTTCATTTTATGAAAATTTTAATACGTATTCAGTTACATTCATTATAATACCGGCCAATAACTGAATATGCAATTCCTTTATAATTATTATCAAAACAAATCTCTACAACCTTTTTCATATCCATCTCGTCGGTGCAGCTAACCTTTTCGGGATATACGGGTATTCTGGCACCATATTTTACCCAGACGGGCATCTCTTTTAGCGATACAACATAATTTTTCAGCCATTTGTTACCTGAATTGATTTTTCCTGTGAAGAAATTTACCCATGTCCCTGATGGAAGATAGATATCTCTTTTGTTATCTGAATTCATTACCGGAGCAATCAGAAAATGATCGCCAAAATAGTATTCATCATCAATATGCCAGCAGGTAAGATCATCATCATGGTGAAATATCAGTGCCCTGAGGACAGGATAACCCGTTTCAGCCGTTTTTCTGCTTTGTGCCACAATATAAGGTATCAGACAATATCTGAGTCTGAGCCAGAACCTTATAATTCCAGCAATATTTTTGAAATGATAAGGTTCGCGTTTTGATGTTCCGTGGTAACGCATATGCGATGTAAACACTGCAAACTGTGTCCAGCGTACATATAGGTCTTCAGGTATAACTGAATTCATAAAATCGGGTAAACCGTGAAAACCGGGTATATCATGGCTCCAGAACCCAAAACCCGATAAACCAATATGAAGGCCTCCGCGAAGCGAACCTGCCATGCCATCCCAGCTGCATGCAGCATCTCCTCCCCAGTGAACGGGATACCTCTGACATCCGGCCCATCCGGCGCGTGCCCATATTATTCCCTCACCGGTAATTTCTTTTGTTATTTCAAAAACAGCTTTCTGATAAAGAATGGCATAAAGGTTATGTAATTTCTCAGGCTCAACAGAATGATATAAAGCATTCATATGGATGTTTTCACCAAAATCGGCCTTAATACATGCTATTCCCATTGATAGCAGATCCGCGAGAAGATTCTTGTACCAGACAACAGCTTTTGGATAAGTAAAATCAATGGTTCCGGCATATCCTGAAACACTGAAATTTGAACTGTTACCAGTATTGGAATCTGTGGTTTCACATATATAACGATTTTTTATGGCTTCAGCATATTGTATGGCTTCAGCCGAAATATATGGCAACTGCCACAGACTGATTCTGAAACCTTTTGACCGTAATATATTTATGAACTTTTGCGGATCAGGGAATCGTTCTGTATTGAATTTCCACTCACACAGCCAGTCTGTTCTGAACCATCCCGTATCAAGATGAATCACATCACATGGATAATCCTCCTTTCTTAAACGTTCACATATTTCAGTTACTTCTCTGGCTGAAAAATAAGTCATACGACTCATCCATACTCCAAAACTCCATACCGGCAAAACAGGTGGGAAACCTGTAAGTTGCCGGTAACCATATAGAATTTCTTCAACCGTTTTTCCTGAAATTAAAAACAAATCAATATATGACTCTTCGGCCATGATTTGTATCGAACGCGATGAGTGGTCAGCCAGCGAGAGTTTGACATGAGCTGAAGTGTTAAAAAATATTCCATAATGACGATTGGTAATAAAAAAAGGCACGTTTTTATAGGTCCTCTGACTGTTAACTCCCTGTGCATCAGTATTTTCAAGCTGAAAGGTTTTACCTGCCAGATCCATTTTTCCAAAACGTTCTCCTGTTCCGGCAAAACATGTTCCCGGTTCAGCATAAAAAGAAATTACTGACCGACGAACCATGTTGTTTTTTTCGACAAAAGCTATAGGAAATGCCTCCTGTCTCGAAGGAGTAAACTGGTCATAAGCGCTTATTTTAACCCAATGCTTTCCGTCGGGATAAAAAATGGCATTTAAAGTTTCATATGGGCCGGGTATCAGATCACTCCAGTGATCAACTTCAGGTTCCGACAAATCGAAACAGGCTTTTTTGTTACCCATAGCATCAGATACAATCCATTCATTTATACTTTTACTAATCTCCAGAGGAACGTTGACCAGTTCGGGACTTGTTTGAAGTATGGGCGAATCTTCAGGAATGTCATTTCCGAATGTTATGCTTACTCTGAGTATATGGTTACCGTAACAGCGAATTTTCAGGAGAAAATTTCTGCAAGGCACATCCAGGTCAGGTATAACACCATCAGAACAAACCTGTTGTTGAAATGGTATCGTCACATAGACATCCCTGCTGGTTGTATTGATGTCGGAAGGTTTGCCTGCTTTCCACAATTTTTCGTCTGCACCAGGATGAGGATCGAAATCGAGAAAATCATATATTGCATAACCGGTTTGTTTCATTATACTGTTTTCAAAGGTTAATTTTTTATTGTCCTGAAAAGTTGAAATAAAGTGTCATCTTTTTTGGACGTTCTTTCCAGTAGTCAAAGTACATATTTTTCTGTCCCGATGGCCCCATATTTTCAGGAGTCTGCGATTTGGTTCCAATGGGAGGTATAGCCTGAAGGAATGAAATATCTCCCGGAGGAAATGGAGGATCTGTATTAAAAGGTGTTTTCGGAGCTTCAGGGGTAAAAAGCCTCAGGTAAACATCTTCATCAGCACTGATTACTGTCAGCGGCTGGTTATTTGTTTCAATAACAGCCCAGTAAAGACGAGAATGATAGCCTTTAAATTCAGGGTAAATAAATTCTTTCTCTCCGTTAACCGTATTATTATATTCTTTTTCCCATATTCCAAGCCTGTTTCCTTTCATTCTGTTTTTCCATACCCTATATGGTCCATCACCCATCCATTTTACCCTGATTACTGTTTTTTCGGGGAATGAAAAGCAAATTCCCATATAATCCGAAAGATAGTCCTTTGGAAAATATTCAGCATCAAGTCTGGCCCATCCAGAAGGATAAAAGGTCCATTGCAGCAGTCTGAAAAGACTGTTTTTACTGAAGAGATAATTTACAATTATGTTGTGGTCTTTTTCAGTAATTTTTAAGTGCAGGAAACCTGTGTCTCTCTCACATAGTATAGGACCGTTGCCAAGGGGTATTAATCCACGGGAATTGCTTATTTCTTTAATTAAACCGTCATATTTACTGAGGACAATTTTGGTATCGCTTGCAAAGATGCACACTGTAGAATCATCTTCATATGTTTTCACAGGTTTGTTTCCTGATTCATTAATTATTTTTTGAGCTATTGTTTCAGGCATTGAAATTGGTAAGCTCCATGTATATATTTCCCGTCCATAAGGATCTGAAGCAGTTAAATATAAAACATCATATTGGCGCCAGTTTTCAGGCAGGTCGAGGTTAAGGTAACCCTTTTGTCCTGGAGGGATATCGGGTGAAGAAAGCGTTCTGACAGATTCTCCGGCATTGTTACCAGTAAATGGTAATGGAATCCTTAAAAGTCTGATAACAAATTTGCAAAGTCTTGTGTTGGTGAAAGAAAACCTGTTTTCAATGCAAAGCTTACCGTCAAAAGCAGTTGTTATTTCTTGTGGTTGTAAATACAAGGGACTCCATACTTCTTTTACCGTATAAAAACTTGCTTCTTTTTGTCTGAATGGTCCGACGATGCCGTCAGCGCCGTGATTTCCATCGGTATCAATTTCATTGTTTCGGTCTGTTCGTATTACACCTTCATCAGCAAAATTCCATAAGAATCCGCCGGCCGACAGGGGGTTCTGAAGCATCAGTGACCAGTAATCATCAAGACCTGCTCCGTGTCCTCCATCATATAATCCATGCAGAAATTCGGTCGGGAAAAAAATGTTGTGCCCGTGAAAATGTGTTCCTGCTCCATAATCGTAGTTTATATAATGTTGTGTATCGGTGCCTCTGAAAGTTTCCCATGCATGAATAACAGGCCTTTTTTGAATATCAGTTTGGTCATATATTCCCAGAAGAGCATGATTATGTCCGCCCTCATTGCCGTTAACCCACATAATTACTGACGGATGATTGCCGTTGAATTCAATCATTTCTTTTACAAGTCTTGCTCCGGTAGCAGAGTCATAATAGTCATGCCAGCCTGCCAGTTCATCAAGTATCAGCAGTCCGACAGAGTCACATACATCATAAAAATGTTTATCTGCCGGGTAATGTGAGTTCCTCACAGCGTTCATATTCATATCTTTAATCATTTCCGCATCCTTGATGCTGATGTTTTTGCACAGTGTGCGACCTGACTCTGGCCAGAAAGAATGTCTGCAAATTCCCCTGAATTTGATTTTGACTCCGTTAAGGTAAATTCCATCCCTTTCCCTAAGTTCAATAGTTCGGAAACCAAACTTCTCAGATACTACATGAATGGTTTTTTTCTTATTCATCAGTGCAATCTCAAGAGAATAAAGATTTGGAAATTCAGGTGACCAGAGCTTTACACCGGGTACAAAAGTTTTAATACATGCTACTGAATCGTTCGGGTTTATTGTCGCAATGATAGTCTTAACAGGTTTATTGATGTATTTATCCCATACCGTAATTTTAAGTTTATCCGATTCATTAATATTTTCTAAACAAATTTTAGCAATAAGAGAACCATCAGCCCGTGCATCTATGGCTGTATGAGAAATATGTTCAAAAGGAAAGGCTTCAAGATAAACGGGACGGAATATTCCTCCGAAAATCCAGTAATCAGCATATCTTTCAGCACGATTTACCGATTCGTTTTCTGAGTGTTTGGCAACGTTTACTTCAAGCAGATTACTTTTTCCGAAGTGAAGCAGTGATGAAATATCATATCTGAAACAATAGAAAGCGCCCTGATGTATTGGCCCTGCTGGTTGATTGTTTATTTTAACTTCGGTATCAGTCATTGACCCCTCAAACACAATATTTACCTTTTTATATTTCCATGATTCGGGTACATTAAATACATATTTATAAAAGCCTTTTTCTTTACCTCTGAGAGAGTCCTTGTCGAGACCGTAATTATATGAACCGAAGCCCTGAAGTTCCCAGTTGGACGGAACGGGAATGGTTGTCCATTTTCCTGAATTTCGCCCATCTGTGCAAAAAAACTGCCATTGAACTGTGTGGTCATATCCTGTTCCTGAAAGGTAAATAATCTCAGTATGTTGTCCGTATATAACTGTTGTAATAAAGATACAACATGGGAAAATGGTATGAAATAAATATTGTTTCACGGTAATTTTTATTTAAAAATATTTGCAAATCTAAAAGAAGAAATTTAATATTGCAATAAAAACGTTTACATAATAAATTATTTTTTATGTAAACTAAAGTATTAATAATAAGATATATGTCAACTGAAAACGTTTACAAAAATATAAGCTTAAATGAAGTTGCCCGAAAAGCTGGTGTTTCCATTGCAACCGTTTCAAGGGTTATTAATAATAGTCCTAATGTCAATCCGGAGACACGCCTTAAAGTTCAACAGGTAATTAAATCTCTGAAATATAAACCAAGCAGGGTAGCCAAGCGTTTGAGGAATAAGAATGCCTCAGGCAACCTTTTGGGAGTGCTGATACCCGATATCCAGAATCCATTTTACGTTGAAGTATTAAGAGGAATTGAAGATGTTGCCTATGAAAAAAACTATGCTCTGATAACCTGTAATTTTTCACAGGATGAAAAAAAGGCAAAACTTTACCTTGATATATTACAATCGGAATCAATTGACGGATTAATTGCTGCTCCCACAGGCGAGCATGATCAGAACGTTATAAATCTTGTTAAAGCGGGATTGCCAATTGTTTGTGTTGACCGGGGACTTGTTGGGGTTGATGTTGATGTTGTACTTGTAGAAAATAAGAAAGGCGCATTTTCGGCAGTTGATTATCTGGCAAAGGCAGGATATAAACGTATTGCCTATATTGCCGGCCTGCCCCAGATACCATCAAGCCGACAGCGGGAGGAAGGCTATCGTGAGGCTTTAATACACAACGGATTGCCTGTCGACAGCAATCTTATTAAATATGGTGATTCAAGACATATCAGCGGGGTTAAATTATGTGATGAACTGTTAAATCTGAATCCTCCTCCTGATGCTTTATTTACCGGTAACAACCTGATTACCCTTGGTGCACTTGAGACAATTCACAGACGAGGACTAAATATCCCCAAAGACATAGCGATAATTGGTTTTGACGATATGTACTGGTCTATTTCACTAAATCCGCCTCTTACCGCTGTGCGACAACCTGCATACGAAATTGGCAGAAGAGCCGCTGAGCAGCTTATTAATCGCATCAATGATCCATCAAGGCCTACGGTAAGTATTGTTCTAAAAACCGAACTGATGATAAGAAGTTCATGCTAACTATAGCAGTATGATTCAGGAAACAGAAATAAAAAACATTACCTTTTATTTCCCGGGTACCTTAAAATTCGGTGCCGGTTCCCTCTATCAATGGGCAGAGGATTTTTCATCCTCCGGA
The DNA here is from genome assembly GCA_964489905.1 of uncultured Bacteroidales bacterium. GTDB lineage: Bacteria > Bacteroidota > Bacteroidia > Bacteroidales > UBA10428 > UBA5072. The sequence continues at coordinate 12,494 of CAZBCB010000001.1, read as the reverse complement.
ATGAAACGCCTCTTTATTATCACCATTACTCAGGTCCTGGAACGATTAAAAGGAGTGATTGATTTTTTAAAGAACAAAAAAATTGAGATAAGCATATACACTAATATTAATCATGAACCTACTTATTCTGATTTTGCCCGGGTAATAAGTGAAGCTGAAACATTTCATGCTGATAGTATTGCAGGAATTGGTGGGGGAAGTGTTATGGACCTGGCAAAAGTAACAGCAGCTTTACTTTACTCAGGAAGAGAAATTGATAGTGTTGCAGGTACTAATACCATCACCGACAGAAAGACATATCTTTTATGTGCAGCCACCACCTCGGGAACAGGCAGCGAAGTATCACCCATTGCCATTATTGCAAACAATGCAGGTATTAAAACCAGCTTTATTAGCAGAAATCTGATTCCCGATACAGCCTGTGTTGACCCGGTGCTCACACTTGGAATACCTCCTGATATTACTGCATATACAGGTTTTGATGCCCTTACTCATTGTATTGAAGCATATATCAACAGATTTGCTCACCCGGTTACTGATATGTTTGCGCTTGAAGGAATAAGGAAGATAACACAAAACATTATTACATCATACGATAATGTTAACAATATTCAGGCAAGAACAGAATTAGCTTTAGGCAGCCTATACGGAGGTATGTGTCTGGGAACTGTTAACACCGCTGCTGTACACGCTTTAGCCTATCCGCTTGGTAATTTTTTTAAAATCCCTCATGGGCTCGCCAATACAGTTTTACTCCCTTATGTAATCGAATTTAATATGCCTGCAGCTGAAAACAGGTATGCTGATATTGCTGTTGCCATGGGAGCTAAGGCAGAAAAAAACATAACCATGTTAGCCCGGTCAGGTGTTGCATTAATCAGACATATCATTAAACATTGTAACTTACCCTCAAAGCTTTCACAACTTAATGTTCCGGAAAACAAACTACCTGAAATGGCTGATGCAGCAGCATCTATACAAAGACTGCTTAAAAACAACCCTATAGAGATTACCCGTAAAGAAGCTTTGCAGATTTACCAACAGGCATTCTGAAATATGGACAGAAAAATTAAAAAATTCGGTGGTGTTGTTGTACCCATGATTACTCCGGTCAACGAAAAAATAGAAATTGACTGCAAGGCGGTTGAAAGACTGATTGATTCATTTGTTCATGAAGGTATTTCTGTTTTTCTCCTAGGCACAACCGGTGAATCAGCTTCAGTTCCGGTCAGACAGCGGGCATTGCTGGTAAAAACAGTCACAGAATATGCAGGGAAAAGGACTAAAATATTTGCAGGTATTTCCGGAAACTGTCTCGAAGAATCAATAGAACAGGCTAACCTCTACGCCGGCATGGGAGTTGACGCAGTTGTTGCCCATCCTCCTTTTTATTTTCCGCTTAGTCCTGATATGATGCTTAAATATTTCGAAAAGCTGGCTGATGGTGTCAGATGTCCGCTTTTTCTATACAATAATCCGATGACTACTAATAATTCGATTCCAATTGATGTGGCAGAAAAATTAAGCTATCATTCAAATATAGCAGGAATAAAAGATTCTGAGAGAAACCTTGAGAGGTTAAACGCATCAATGAGTTTATGGCATAATCGCGAAGATTTTGTTCATCTTACAGGATGGGCAGCTCAGTCAGCTTATACCCTTGCAAATGGTTCAGATGGTATAGTACCGAGTACAGCCAATTTCGCACCCCGGATATACTCTGATCTTTATAAATTAGCTGTTAAGGGTGATACAGCTGCTGCAAAGGCATTGCAGATAAAGGCTGACAATCTTTCAGAATTATACCTGGCTGGAAGAAACCTCAGCCAGTCATTACCTGCATTAAAAATAATAATGTCTGAACTGGGTTTATGCCAGCCATATGTTTATCCTCCGCTTGAAATTACGTCCGGGGATGAGGCATTGGTTATCAGGGAAAAGGTCAGATTAACGTTTCAGGATCTAAAACAATGAAGACCGGAAATAGAAATATACCAGTAATTGCTGTTACAATGGGTGATCCTGCAGGAATAGGCCCTGAAATTGCTGCAAAAAGTTTTGCATTCAAAAGGATAAATACTATTTGCCGTCCTGTGCTAATTGGAAACAGTCAGATAATGAAAAAGGCCATAAAACTTACCGGTGTAAGTCTGTCCATTCATCCGATTAACAGTATTACACAGGCTATTTTTGACGAAGGTATTATCAATGTTTATGAAACAGGCGAAAGCCCAATTAATGATATAAAATATGGGGAGATTTCTGCTCATGCAGGAAAAATTGCCTATACAGCAATAGAAACAGCAATTAAGCTGGCTTTAAAAGGTGATGTTAAAGCTACGGTTACAGGACCAATAAATAAAGAATCTATTAATAAAGCAGGATATAAATTTTCAGGCCATACTGAAATTTACGCTCATCTGACAAATACCCGTAACTATTGTATGCTACTGGCTGATAAACATTTTCGTATAGCTCACGTAACCACACATCTTTCATTACGGGATGCCTGTGATAAAATTACCATGGAGAAAGTGTTTAACACTATTGTTTTATTAAATGACGGATTAAAAAGGATGGGTATGAAATCGCCGGTTATCGGCGTGGCAGGGCTTAATCCCCATGCCGGTGACGGAGGATTATTCGGACAGGAAGAAATAACGGAAATTATTCCGGCAATAAAAAAAGCTGCAAAAGCAGGTATTTTGGTTTCAGGGCCCGTTCCCCCGGATACTCTTTTTGCCCTTGCCTACGGAGGTAAATTTGATGGCTGTGTTGCCATGTATCATGACCAGGGCCATATACCCTTTAAATTAATGGGCTTTAAGTGGGATAAAAAGAAAGATATGATGAAATCTGTTGAAGGAGTTAATATTACTCTTGGATTACCAGTGATTAGAACATCTGTCGACCACGGAACGGCTTTTGAGATTGCCGGTAAAGGAATTGCAAATGAAAATGCCATGATTCAGGCTATTAAATATGCTGTTAAACTATCTAAACCAATTAAAACATTATGATTGCAGTTATTGCAGATGATTTTACCGGTGCTGCCGAAATCGGTGGAATAGGTTTACGGCACGGACTGAATGTTATTATTGAAACTGAGGTCATTCAGAAGGCCGATGCCGACCTCCTGATTATTGCCACTGATACCCGATCACTCAGCGATACAGATGCCGCAGCCGTCATTAAGACTATTACCAGGCAGTTAATGAATCTTAATCCGGCCTTTATTTATAAGAAAATTGATTCAGTTCTTAGAGGTAATATTGCTGTTGAATTATTTGCCCAGATTGAAGCATCATCAAAAAAACGTGCTTTAGTTATTGCAGCCAATCCTATACTTAACAGAATTATCCGTGAAGGAATATACTTTGTAAATAACATTCCTTTACATCTGACTGATTTTAGCTCTGATCCTGAATTTCCTGTTTGTACATCAAGAGTTGATGAGATAGTTGGGAAAAGCCGGTTTGAAATTTATTCCGGATTACATCCCAATAATGAGATACCTGCCGGTGGACTAATTATTGGAGATGTTACTGCTGTAAGTGACCTTGCTAAATGGGTTTCAAAAATAGACGAAAATACTTTGCCTGCCGGAGCTTCAGGATTTTTTGATGCCATATTGATTGAGCGGTTTAATGTTTCCAGACACTATAAGAATTCTGATGAACCTTTCGGGGATAAAGTGTTATGTATTCTGGGAAGCTATTATCCTAAAGGAGCAGAGTTTTACAAAAGACTTAAAGAAAATGGCATTTACATTTCAAATATGCCGGAGGAAATTTATTTTAACAAAAACCATGACATATCACTTATAGGAATCTGGGCACAGGAAATAGTACATGCACTTCATGAATGGAATAAAGTGGTGGTTTCAGTAAATCACAGCAATAGTTTTGAACAGGGATTATCCTTGCGCATCAGGCAATGTCTGGGCGAACTGGTTAAAAAAGTTTTGAATCAATGCGCAATCAATGAACTTATTATCGAGGGAGGAAGTACAACTTCTGAGGTTTTGAAACACCTTGAGATTAAAAAACTTACCCCATTTCAGGAGCTTGAAACAGGTATTATCAGGATGAAATCTGAAAACAATCCTGATCTCTACATAACAACAAAACCGGGTAGCTACACGTGGCCGGAAAATGTATGGTTCCATCAGCAACTCGGATTAATTACTTAATGATATAAAATAATGCAAAAAATAAATTTGCATATAATTGATTATGCTATTGTGTTTTTATCACTGGTTGTTCCTTTGCTTGTGACATTGAAATTCATTGGCAAACAAAAAAGTGTTTCAAAATATTTCACGGCAGAAGGAACAATACCTTCATGGGCTGTAGGTATTTCTATTCTGGCAACACTTATAAGCAGCGTCACATTTTTGGCCTATCCGGGTGAAGGTTTTTCTTCCAACTGGATTCTGCTGGTTCAGGGAATCATGGTGCCGGTTACACTAACGTTTATGATTGGTTTTGTAGTTCCGTTATATCGCCGGGTTATACGTCTGAGTGCTTATGAATATTTTGAAAAACGCTTTGGTTTTTTTGCACGTATTTACAGTTCACTAGGTTTCTTCCTGGCTCATTTCTCAAAAATGGGTACGGTATTTTTCTTGCTGGCACTGGCATTTTCAAAAATGACAGGGTTTGATACCCGCACAATGATATGGATTATCGGATTGCTCGTTCTTTTTATAACACTTATGGGGGGTATTGAAGCAGTGATATGGCTTGATGTTTTTCAGGGTATTTTATTGATTGCCGGTGGTGTTATTTCCCTTGTAATAATAATAAATTCTGTTGACGGCGGCTTAAGTACTATATGGAAAATTGCAGAAGAAAACCATCACACCGGATTTGGTCCGTATGATATTAGCTTTGTAAGGCTCACTTTTATAGTAATGGTCTTGAATGGTATATTTTATGCCATTCAGAAATATGGCACTGACCAGACAATCGTTCAGCGTTACCTTACAGCAAAGTCTGATAAGGCTGCAATCAGAGCTTCACTTATGGGCGTCTATTTAAGCGTGCTGCTATGGGGTCTGTTTATGTTTATCGGAACGGCATTATTTGCATATTATAAAATAAATCCTTCAGCTTTACCCGCAGGTATTGAAAGTGACTCTGTTTTTCCCTACTTTATTATGACTCGTTTTCCAACAGGTCTTGTCGGGCTTGTTCTGGCTGCTTTACTTGCTGCTGCAGTTTCGAGCCTTGATTCCGACCTTAACTGTCTTGCAGCTATTTGTGTTGATGACTATTATATCAGATTTAAGCCTGAAAGTACCGAAAAGCAACGAATGTTCGTAAGCCGCGTGGTAATTGTATTAGCCGGCCTGGCTTCATTGCTTATTGCACTTTATTATACCCGAATCGGTGGCGAAGGCGTACTTGGCATCATCTTTACACTTTATTCCATATTCTCAGGAGGCATTGCAGGTCTTTTTCTGCTCGGCATTTTCTGCAAACGGGCTAACCGTCAGGGAGCTTATATCGGCATTGCAGCAGGCATTTTATTTACAGCCTATGCAGTACTTACGTCAACATATTTTGAAATAGGAGGGAAAAAGATTCTTTTTCTGGACCTTGGCAGGTATAATTTTAAGCATCACAAGATGCTGCTGGGTGTTTACAGTCATATTATACTTTTTATCACAGGTTATGTTACCAGCTTTTTCTTTAAAAAACCTGCCGGTGTAGATGAACTTATTTTCCAGCGATGGACAAAATAACAGACTTAATTAATATGAAAAAACACTAAACATACAAATTATGAGGAAGCTAATATTGTTCAACTGCCTTTTATTCGTAATGTTTCTTCCTCTTACCGCACAGATTAAAGTGACCGGTAAGGTAAAGGACAGCCAGGGAGAGACCATCCCAGGAGCCAATGTACGGATAAAAGAAACAAACACCGGCACAGTTACCGATTTTTATGGCAACTATGTGCTTGAGAATGTGCCTCCGGATGCTACGATTGTTTTTTCTTATGTTGGCATGCTCACCGAAGAAATACCAGTGCAAAACCGGACAATAATTGATGTAGTTCTTGTACCCGACATCCTGAGTCTTGACGAAGTGGTTGTTATAGGGTACGGGTCGGTAAAACGTGCTAACCTCACAGGTGCTGTGGTGGATATTAAAGCTGAAGAAATTCTTGATATACCTTCTGCAAATCTTTCAACTTTATTACAGGGAAGAATGGCAGGTGTTAAAGTTAGTCAGGCCACCGGCAAACCCGGAGCAAGCACTACCTTTAAAGTGCGTACAGAGACATCTTTCGGCAGAGTACAGGAGGCTCCGCTCTTTGTAATTGACGGAGTGGTGCGAGATCAGGATGCGTTTGACCTGCTCGATCCTTCTGAAGTTGAGAGTATTTCGGTACTTAAAGATGCTGCTGCTGCTGTTTATGGCGCACGTGCTGCAGGAGGTGTTGTGCTTGTTCAAACTAAAAAAGGCAGTGAGGGGAAAGCAAAAATATCTTACAGTTCTTCTTTTGGATTTGGCCAGGCAACAAAATTCCCCAGGATGCTCAATTCTTATCAGCTGGCTACCATGTATAATGACATACTGGATATTTATGACGGTCCTAAAACAAAGTATGATTATTTTGCCGAAGATGAACTGGAGTATTTCAAAAATACTAACTACAACTGGCTTGATGGTTTATGGAAAGATGCATTTCAGCAAAAGCAGACATTGAATATCAGCGGGGGCGGGGAAAGGGTCAGCTATTATACAGGTGCTACGTATTACAGGGAAAATGGAAACCTTGAAAATCTTTACGTACAAAAATATGGAATTCGTACCAACCTTGAAGCCAAAGTAACAAACAGTCTGACTGCTTCTCTCGGTATTGATTTCTCACAGAAATCGGGTAAACAACCCTATTTTGCCAACGAAACTCAGGAAGGCGTCCTGAGGGATACCTATAAACAACTACTGACAGCTGTTCCGTGGGTTCCACCCACCATAGATGGCAAGCCGGTTAATAACATGATACTGCAAAATCCTTATGGATTAATGCAGTCAGGCAGTTATAAAAGTAACCAGAGCAATAATATTAATATTAAAGGTGCATTGGTATATGAAGTACCTGTTGTAAAGGGCCTTAAATTGGGATTACAGTATAGCAGGAATGAGATTACCGGAAGAGGTAAACAATATGCACAAAATTATACCCTTTATGAATTTCCGACAACAGGTTCCCACAGGCATATAGTGGTTGATACACTGCCTTACCGTTCGTCAGTGGTTTTTGATAATGAAGAAGGTATTCAGGAAAGCACCGATAATTCAAAAAGTTATCAGCTGAACGCCTCTGCATCATATAGCAAGAAAATCGGAAAACATGATGTTTCTGGTCTGCTGGTTTATGAGCAGTACGAGTCATCTTCGGAAAATTACTGGACAAGAACTACAAGCGGTGCAGCCATTAAAGGGTATGATCAGATCTGGGCTTTTAATGCTTCAGGTCTTGAAAACGGTTCCGGTGCCGGAGAAACAGGCCGGTTGAGCTATATAGGGCGTTTGAATTACAGCTTTGCTCAGAAATATCTGCTTGAAGCTACTTTCAGGTATGAAGCCTCACAGAAATTTCATCCTGATTACCGCTGGGGATTTTTCCCCGCCATATCAGCCGGATGGGTAATTACTGAAGAAGCATTTGCAAAAGAACACCTGAGAATTTTTAATTTCATAAAACTTAGAGGTTCGTATGGTCTGGTCGGAAACGATGATGTGCCCAGTTTTCAATGGAAACAATCATTCAATGCTGATCAAAACGGCGCAATTTTTGGCACCACTTATACCAATGCCATTGAAGCCAAGAACGGAGGAATATTTGTGCCGAACATTACCTGGCAGAAATCCCGTTCCTATAATGCGGGCATAGACATAAAAACATTCCAGAATCATGTGTCGTTATCGGTTGATTATTACTATCGTTACACCTATGATATTCTTGAAAGACGTACATCATCAATACCCGTAACCATGGGTGTTAGCGGAAATGTTAAAATGCCTGAGGAGAACCACGGCGCCATGTATGCCAAAGGTATTGAATTGGAACTCGGATATGAAGGAAGACTGAGTAATAGTTTAAGATATCATTTAAATGCTAATTTTTCATGGGATAAACACCGTAAACTGAAAGTGTTCCAGAATCCTGCAGTAATTGGCCAATGGGATGACCAGTTGCTTAATGACCCGAGCAATCAGCCCGGATGGATATGCCTTGGCATCATCAATACCCAGGAGGAACTTGATGCCATTCTGGCTGAAAATCCGAACTATGGAATTGAAGTTAACGATAAAATAATATCTCCTCCATTGGGTATGCTTTATTATAAAGATTTGCGGGGAGAAAGCTATATTGATGCTGAAGGCAAAAGGCAGTATGCTCCTCCTGATGGAATTATTGATGATAATGATAAAACCATTATTGCTAAATATACCAATCCACCATACCACTATGGATTTTTACTGGGTATATCATGGAAGGGCTTTAAAACAGATCTTGTATTTAACGGTGAATTTGGACATAAGGTTTTTGTTCAGAAAGACGAACAGGCAACTCCAGACCCTGCAGTGGGTATTTCCAATGTTTTCGCATTCTGGAGCGACTACTGGACACCCGAAAATACCGATGCTACCTATCCAAGGCCATATAATTACGGACTTGATCAGCAAATATCCACGTTCTGGATGCGTGACGGACACACATTACGTCTCAACACCCTTACCATGTCGTATGCTTTGCCTGCCAGCCTGGCAAGAAAACTGACAATCGGCGAACTGAGAATCTTTTTCAATGCGCAGAACCTGTGGACAATAATAAATCCATTTGAATATAAAGATCCAAGTGTTGCCAAAGCATACGATTACCCGATGATTCGTAATTATAATCTGGGTATTAATATAACATTATAACCAAATTAAATGATAGCAATGAAAAGACTAATATTATATATAGCATTCTATATTGTTTTGTCAGGATGTGAAGATGTGCTTGACAAAAAAGAACTTAACGCTGTTGACTCAGAGGATGTCTGGAATAGTGAGACATTAGCAAATCTATATCTGAATAAGGTTTATGTTGACCTTCTTCCTTCATTCGGAGGGGCTTCTTCCACTGAAATTTCTGATGAATCCGTGGGTACTGGGACAGGAAACATGATGTATGGTGAACTTTCTGACGAGGCCTCCTATGGAAACTTCAGTTCTTCCGTATATAATGATATCAGGGAACTGAACATTCTGTTCAGCGAAATTGATAAAGGAAGCATACCTGTTGAAGCCCGTGATCTGCTGAAAGGACAGGCCTATTTTTTACGGGCATGGGCCTATTGGGAACTGGTGAAATATTATGGCGGAGTCCCGCTGATTCTTGAACCACAAAATCCGTTTTTTTATGAAAGTCTGCTGGTAAAAAGAAGTTCAGCTAAAGCATGTGTGAATCAGATCATTAGTGACCTGGATAATGCAATTGCTTTATTACCATCGCAATGGCCTGCTTCAGAACGAGGAAGAATTACACGCGGAGCAGCGGCAGCTTTAAAAGGACGTGTACTTTTATTTTATGCAAGTCCACAGTTTAACCCGTCGAATCTTCAGGAACGCTGGGAAGCTGCTTATCAGGCCAATAAAGAAGCAAAAGACTTATGTCTGGCCGATGGTTATTCATTGTATAGCATATTTGAAAAGATTTTCACCGACGAAAGTAAAACCAATGAAGCAATTTTTCTTACAGTATATGATAATATTAACCGCACCAACAGCTATGAAAATTCTGTAAGGCCCCGCAGCGAAAGCAATGATCAGACTGCAGTGAACAATGCTCCAAACTGGGAGTTTGTAAAATCATTTCCTATGAAAGACGGAAAATCTATCATCAACCATCCTGAATATGATTCGTTATATTATTGGAAAAACCGTGATCCGAGATTTTATGCAACCATTGCCTATAACGGATGTAAATGGGAGCTGAGTGGCAAAAAGGGACGCAAACAATGGACCTATACCGGAAACAAAACAGAGCCGTCTTCAACAACCAAAGGAGCTTCACCTACAGGGTTCTACTGCCGTAAAAATGTAAATCCGGACATAATCAATACTGAAACGGTAAGAACACCCACCGACTGGATAGAAATCAGGCTGGCTGAGGTATTGCTTAATCTGGCTGAATGCGCGGCAGAATTGAATAAACTTGATGAAGCAAAAGCCGAACTAATCGCCATAAGGCAAAGAGCAGGCATTGAACCGGGTGATGGATCATATGGAATTACTGCTGCGACGCGTGAAGAAATGATTGAGGCTGTGATGCTGGAGAGAAAAATTGAACTTGCTTTTGAAAATAAAAGACACTGGGATTTGCGCCGGCGGAATATGTTCATCAACGATCTGAATACTACTGCAAAGCTAAATGGCACACGCAGGCATGGTATTGAAACATTACTTGATACAGCATTAATCAGATCATTGCTGGGCCCCTCAGTCAGTAAGGATTCATTATTCAGACATTTCGAAAAGATAATGAGCGATACAATTGATTTTGACAATGATTACACAAAGTATTTTACAACGACATTTAACGTTGAAATTGATGCAAAGGATATTAATTTCCTGCAGCCCAAATACAATTTTTACTTTATGCCTAAATCAGAGCTTGAAAAGAATCCCAATTTGCAGCAAACCATAAACTGGGGCGAGGTTAATCCCTTTGATCCCCTTGCTGAATAAGTATTATAAAAATAATTAAATCATGAAATTCATGAAGACTGTATTTATTAATAAACCTTTAAAATGAAAAACTTATGAAACGAAATCTGTTTATCAGGATTTATGCTGTGGCTGTATTAATGGCCATAGGCATTTCGGCTGTTGCCGAGGAGATTACTCTGGATCCTTCAAAGCTGGTACCTGCAGATACTGGTTACTATATTGCCGGTGTCTGGAAAGATACTGATGAAGATGGTATTCCCGATACATTTTATAATGGATGCGTTGATGAATATGGAGACGGAGACCATCGTGAAGCAGGAACACAGCAGGGATTTACCTATCGGGGAGCTATGATTATGCCTACTTGCGTAGCAAAAGGTGGTGAACCTATTGTTTCCACAGGTTATATTCAACTCCGGAGAAGTTGGTGGCTTGGCACTGACTCAGCCGTAATAGGAGAAATAATCTGCCCGCCGGTTACCAATCTTCAGAGCCTTTATATGGAAGTATCTCCTGATGTCACCCCCCTGTCAACACGACACATTTATTACATGATAGAATATTCAAAAGATTTAGGCGTTACATGGGAGGAAACATTTATCAGAGACGAATCAACTTCGAAGAACGGTGACCTGAAAACCTATGACGGTACAACAAGCCTGGAATTCCAGGAAATGATAGATGCGTCGCAGACTGCTCCTATTCTGATACGCATTTATACCGATCCACAGGATCCGCTTGCAGGTGGAACAACATATCCGCAAAGGCTTAAAATCCATAAAATAATAATTACAGCAGATAAAGCCAGTGGTGTAAAGGAAGTTACAAATGACCCGAGTAATATTATTATACGCAATAACACTGTCATTGCGAAGACCGGAAGAATTTCCGTTTTCAATCTTACCGGAAGCTTAATTGCCAGAGGAGAATCAGTTACACTGAACAGCGGAATGTATATTGTTAAATCTGATTCAGGATATACAGAAAAGGTAGTAATAAAATAAATAGTTTAATAAAACAAACCATTATGTAGCTCACCTGATTAATAATAAACATAAAACAGTATTTGTTCTGATCATGGGAGCTACATCATATCTAATGAATTTAAAAATATTATTATGAAAAAGATTTACCTTAATCTATTAAAAACAACATGGGCATTGTGGCTTGTTGCAGTGTTCTGTGTAAAGATTGTGCACGCAACAGTAATACCTGTATCACCTGTTGCTGCCGATTCCAATATCATCAGAGTGTTGCTTGACACTGCCAATATTAAGCCTGGTGATACTATCATGCTTGGCGCAGGTACTTATATTGAACCAGCTGCCCTTAAAATTTTTAAAACCATCACCATTATGGGTGATCCGAATTCCAAAACGCCCCCTCTTGTTAATGTCCAATCAAGCGGATTAAACATGAATGCGGAAAGAATATCTCTTACAGTAAAAGGTATTGTCTTTTCCGGAATGAAAGCTGACAGCTCCGGGTGCATTGACAACTTTTTTATTGTACAGGCCAATAACTGCGACACATTTGTCAACCTGAAATTTCTGGATTGCACAATACGTGATTTTAACAGGGTATTCCACATGTCTGCAAAAGGTAACTTCACCTGTGATTCACTTATAGTGAACAGACTTACATTGTACAATAAAAAGGGGACAAACTTTGTTTTTACTTTTGGGGATAAAGCATATCCAAAATACTTTGGTTTAACCAATTCAACTTTTTATAATGTTGAAGGGGGCATTATTG